>NZ_JBSMXK010000006.1:0-114388 GCF_053761865.1 Enterococcus bulliens | reverse complement strand
AAACGAGTAAGTTACGGATTTAAATCCTTTGACAATATGAGAACGAGAATTTTTATGATGAATCAGTTAATCGTCATAAAATAACAAAAAAATCAGAGGAAGCAGATTTCTCTACTTCCTCTGATTTATAAAATTTCTCTTCATCAGTCCTTATTGACAAAGAGCCAATTATTGTTTAGAAATATTGGATGCCCATCGCACGTTTGACTTCATCTAACGTATTTGCAGCCACTTTTTGTGCTTCTTGACTCCCATTTTTTAGGATATCCATCACATATTCAGGATCTTTTGCAAGTTCTTCACGGCGCGTACGAATTGGAGCCAACACGTCTTCTAACACATCGATCAAGTAGCGTTTGATCTTCACATCACCTAAACCACCTTGGCGATACTGTGCTTTTAATTCCTCGATATGTGCATGATCCGTTCCAAAAACATCCAGGTAAGTGAAAACCATATTGCCTTCGACTTGGCCAGGATCTTCGACGTGGATATGATTTGGATCAGTATACATACTCATCACTTTCTTTTTCAAGATATCGCTTGGATCAGCTAAATAGATACCGTTATTCAGCGATTTACTCATTTTACCATTGCCATCGATACCAGGAAGGCGTCCCATTCCTTTAGGTGGTAGTACAGCTTTTGGTTCAACTAGTACGGGTTTGTAGATCGAGTTAAAACTATGCACGATTTCTTGGGTTTGTTCGATCATTGGTTTTTGATCTTCACCTACAGGAACTAAGTTCGCTTTGAAGGCTGTAATGTCTGCAGCTTGAGAGATTGGGTAGATAAAGAAGCCAGTTGGGACACCTTCACCGAATTGTTTTTGTTCGATTTCCGTTTTTACAGTCGGGTTACGACGTAAGCGATTGACGCTCACTAGATTCGCATAATAAATCGTCAGTTCTGCTAATTCGGGTATTTGAGATTGTAAAAATAACGTTGATTTCGTTGGATCAAGTCCGACTGAAAGGTAGTCTAAAGCGACTTGCAAAACATTTGCAGAGACTTTTTCAGGAGTTTTGGCGTTATCTGTTAATGCTTGGATATCCGCTACCATAATAAATAATTGGTTCATTGGATCAGCTTGCATCTCGACTCTTTTTTTCAACGAGCCGACGTAGTGCCCTAAATGCAATTGACCGGTAGGACGATCTCCAGTTAGGATTGTGTTCATGTCGTTCACCTTTTCTATAATGATTTCTTTCATCTTACCTTTTTTTTTCAGGGAATACAACAACTCTGAGAGACAAAGTCACAATTGACCAAAATGATAGAATAATCCACAATCTCATGTTATATTATATGACAAATAACTAGAAAAAGATTTACAAAACCTAAAAACTACGGTTATAATATTAAAATAATATTAAAAAAAGATTGCATTTCAGGGGGATTTCAGATGATTGAATTTAAAAACGTCGAAAAATATTACGGAAAATTTCATGCGTTAAAAAATATTAATTTACATTTTGAAAAAGGCGAAGTTGTGGTGGTCATTGGGCCATCAGGATCTGGTAAAAGTACGATGTTACGTACGATCAATGGATTAGAGAGTATCAGCTCAGGTGAATTGTTGATTGATGGAGTGAATATTCGCAGTAAGGAAAGTAAATTAAGCGAAATCCGTAAGAACGTAGGGATGGTGTTCCAACACTTCAATTTATACCCAAATAAAACGGTACTAGAAAACATCACATTGGCACCGATGAAAGTTTTAAAGCAAACAGAAGAACAAGCCAATGATACGGCTGAGAAATTATTGAAACGCGTTGGCATGTGGGATAAAAAAGATTCTTATCCATCCATGTTATCTGGAGGACAACAACAACGGATCGCCATTGCTAGAGGACTGGCAATGAAGCCAGAAGTGCTCTTGTTTGATGAACCCACTTCAGCACTTGATCCTGAAATGATCGGGGACGTTTTAGATGTGATGAAAAAATTAGCGAATGAAGGCATGTCGATGATCGTTGTGACCCACGAAATGGGATTTGCCCGTGAAGTAGCAGACCGTGTCGTGTTCATGGCCGATGGCGAAGTATTAGAAGATAGTCGTGATGTCATCGAATTTTTCGAACATCCTAAAGAAGAACGAGCACGACAATTTATCAGTAAAGTAATCAATCACTAGGAGGAACGTAGATGAAGCTGACAAAAAAGATGTTGATTCCGTTGTTGCTCTTATTCCTAGTAGGACTAGGTGGTTGTAAAGCAGCAAGTGTATCATCTAAAAATGTATTGAAACAAGTAAAAACTAATGACCGGATCGTTTGGGGCGTCAAAAACGATACGCGGTTATTCGGATTGATGGATGTGGCTTCAAGAGAGGTCAAAGGATTTGATATCGATATCGCAAAAGCATTGACAGAAAAAATTTTAGGTCGTGACGGTCGGGCAGATTTTGTCGAGGTTACTTCTAAGACACGTATCCCTTTATTAAAAAATGGGAACATCGATGCGATTATTGCCACAATGACCATTACCGAAGAACGAAAAAAACAAGTCGATTTCTCAAATGTGTATTTTGATGCCGGACAAGCTCTTTTAGTGAAAAAAGGAAGTCCGATCAAGAGTGTTAAAGATTTAAATGCAAATACGACTGTCTTGGTCGTAAAAGGATCAACTTCTGCGGTAAATATTCGTAAAGAAGCGCCTGATGCAAAGATTTTAGAAATGGAAAACTACGCGGAAGCATTTACGGCCCTACAAGCCGGTCAAGGACAAGCGGTTTCAACAGATAATGCGATCTTATTAGGGATGGCAAGTGAAAATCCTGATTATGAATTAGCTGGAGGTACGTTTACCAATGAACCATACGGGATTGCCATCAATAAAGGACAAACCGAATTTGTCGATGCGATCAATCAAGCGTTAAAAGAAATCCATGAAGATGGTACGTATGACAAAATTTATGACAAATGGTTTCCAGACGACCAAAGCGGGAAAGCAAAATAAGGAGGAAAACGCATGATCCAACTGTTTCAACAAAATAGCCAATTATTTTTTGATGGCTTTAAATATACGATTTTAGCGAGTTTGATCGCCTTGATCGCCAGTTTGATTATCGGAACATTGATGGCGATTTTTCAACTATCCGAAAATAAATGGATCAAAGGAATTGCACGGGCATACGTCGAGTTTTTTAGAAACATTCCATTATTGATCATCGTGATGTTTTTTTACGTTGTGATCCCACTGTATTTTTTACCGATTACCGGATTTCAAGCTGGAACGATCGGTTTGACCATTTATACTTCAGCATTTATCGCAGAAACTGTGCGAGCTGGGATTCAGACGGTTCCTAAAGGTCAAATGGAAGCGGGACTTTCTTCAGGATTGACATATAGCCAAACGATGCGCTATATCATTTTACCGCAAGCTTTTAAAATCGTTATCCCACCACTGGGCGGTCAATTTATCAATTTAATCAAAAACTCTTCGATCTTAGCCATGGTTGCCGGTCTAGATATTATGTATCAAGGAGATCTGATTGCAAGTACTACATTTAATACCTTTGATACATATATTATCGTTGGGATCTTTTACTTGATTTTAACGTTACCATTATCGTACTGGATGAGTTATTTAGAGAAAAAATGGGCAGTTCGTTCATAGAAAGGGGCAAAGGATATGAGTTTTTTTGATGCATTTTCATGGGTAAATATTCGTTTTTTACTTGATGGATTATGGGTAACGATTGAAGTTTCGGTATTGTCGATTGTATTTAGTTTTATTTTTGGGGCACTTTTAGGGACATTGCGCTTTTCTAGCGTTCCGTTTTTATCACGGATTGTTGGTGTCATTGTGGATGTGATTCGCAATTTACCTTTATTATTGATTATTTTCTTTACGTATTTTGCCTTACCACAAATCGGGATTCGCTTTGATATCTTTTGGTCAGCTGTCATTGCGTTGACGATCTTTGAGTCGGCAATGCTGTCAGAGATTTTTAGAGCAGGATTGAACGCTGTACCAAAAGGGCAAATGGAAGCCGGATTGTCAACGGGATTAAACTATATTGAAGTGATGCGTTCGATCGTCATTCCGCAAGCATTTCGCTCGATGATTCCAGCGATTGTCAGTCAATTGATCTCGCTAGTTAAAGACACGTCACTAGCAATCATCATCGCCTTACCCGAATTTACGCACAATGCTAAAATCATTTATGGACAAAATTCAAATTATGTGATTCCGATGTACGTGGCCTTAACTTTAGGTTACTTTATGATTTGTTATTTATTGTCGTTACTGTCACGCTATTTAGAAACCAAAAAATATTCTTATCAATAATAATTTCAAAAGAGATAGTGCCCAAGGGTAGCTATCTTTTTTTGTTTAGGATAAAATAACGATAGATTATACAATCAATTGAGGGATGAAGATGACAAATGAACAACCTATTGGGTTCATCGATTCTGGTGTTGGCGGATTAACGGTCGTCAAAGAAGCGATGAAGCAATTACCAAATGAACATATTCTCTATTTAGGTGATACAGCACGGTGTCCGTATGGGCCGAGACCTGCAGAACAAGTCATCGAATATACGTTTGAGATGGCTGATTTTTTGATGGAACAAAATATCAAAATGCTCGTTATTGCATGTAATACGGCAACAGCTGTCGCGTTAGATGCCATTCGAAATGCGTTACCGATTCCGGTTGTCGGTGTGATTTTGCCGGGTGCTAGAGCAGCGGTCAAAGCAACGAAAAACCAACAAATCGGCATTATCGGAACGATCGGGACTGTAAAAAGTCAGTCTTATTTGCATGCGTTAAAAGCCAAACAACAAGAAATTCAGGTCACAAGTCTGGCTTGCCCTAAATTTGTCCCGATCGTTGAGAGCAATCAACTGCAAACAGCAGTGGCCAAAAAAATCGTAGCACAAACACTACAACCGTTGCTAAATAAACGATTGGATACTTTAGTATTAGGCTGTACGCATTACCCGTTACTGCGACCTTTGATCCAAAACGTCATGGGAGACAGTGTGACGTTGATTGATTCTGGGGCAGAAACGGTGAGCGAAGTCAGCGTATTATTAGACTATTTTCAACTTGCTAATCCCAATCCATTAAAGAAACGTGCTATTTTTTATACAACAGGATCGACTGCGTTGTTTGATGCGATCGCCACCCAGTGGTTACCGATCAATCGCGCTCAGTCGCAAAAAATCCATTTAGGAGGGACTACTCATGAGATATAATGGACGTTATGCTCTTGATCATCGAGGGGTGTCATGGACAACTCAAGCTAAAAAATATCCATTTGCTACGATTAGTTATCAACAAGGTGAAACGAAACTAGAGATCTCTTTAGTTGAATGTGAAACATTAGCAGTACCGGTCATCTATTTTCCAGAAGATGCTACAAATGATCAAATCAAGCGTGCAAAACTGATGGATACCTTACCCAATACACTTCATTGCTTGCTAAAAAAAGTCATTGTTGGCAAACAATCATTCGGATTTAAGGTAATCGTAACGATTCAACAAGCAGACGGTAGCGTCACTGCAGCTGTTATCAATGCGCTTTACCTCGTGTTAATACAAGCTATAGCGAAACAACAGATGACAAAGAAACGCGCTTTTGCATTGATTGATGATTTTGCAGCGGTGACATTAGCAAAACAAGAAGAAATGTTGGTTGATCCAGACGCAATCGAAGAGTCTAAAGCAGAATTTTTACTGGTTATGGTAATGTGTAAAGACGGTCGTTTTATTGATTGGTACAATGACTCACCTGAAGTTTTTGATATCGAACGGATCAATGAAAGTTTTATTTTAGGTCAGCGCGCAGCAGAATCGTTGCTTGCTGAACTGATAACAACAACACAAGTAGCGATGCCTCTTGAAGAAAAAACGATCATGATTGCTACAAACAACCAAGGAAAAGCGAAAGAGTTTGCCTCTTTATTTGCAAAAGCCGGGTATCAGATCAAAACATTAGCTGACCACAAAGAGTTACCTGAAGTAGAAGAAACAGGGCAGACATTTGCGGAAAATGCCTGTTTGAAAGCAGAAACGATTGCACAACAATTGAATATTCCCGTACTAGCGGATGATTCAGGGTTAAAAGTCGATGCATTAAACGGATTGCCAGGGGTCTATTCTGCACGTTTTGCAGGGTTGCAAAAAAGTGATGCAGCAAATAATGCAAAATTATTGCATGAATTAACAGACGTAGCTGATGAACAACGTACTGCACAATTTCATTGCACATTAGCTTTTGCAGCACCAGAACGTGAAACCCTTGTCGTGTCGGCTGAATGGCCAGGTCGTATTGGGCGTATTCCAAGAGGAGAGAACGGTTTTGGTTATGATCCGTTATTTGTCGTACCAAAACTCAATAAAACGGCGGCCGAATTGACAGGAGCTGAGAAAAATGCGATCAGTCATCGTGGGCAAGCAATGACAAAATTAGCTGCACTTTGGCAAGGATGGTTGGAAGGAGAAACGAAATAAAATATTTAGTAGTCAGTGACAATCATGGCGATCGAGAGATTTTAGAAACGATCGCGACAACGTTTGCCGATCAAGTGGACGTGTTATTGCATTGTGGAGATTCAGAATTACCTGGTAATGATCCCTTATGGGAAACATTCCAAGTAGTGGGTGGAAACTGTGATTTTGATCCGCTTTTTGAAGACTATCGAATCATTACAACAACACAAGATACGATTTTAATCACGCATGGTCATCGCTATCAAGTCAATCATTCGATGACTTCACTAGGCTTGCTTGCACAACAAGTCAATGCAACGATCGTTGTATTTGGGCACACGCACCGTCTAGGCTGTGAACAATTAGGCGAGCGCTTATTTTTAAATCCAGGGAGTATCAGCCAACCGCGAGGATTGCCGTATAAAAGTTTCGCGATTATCGACAGTACACCCACACATGATCGTGTTACGTATTATGATCGTACGATGCAACCGATCGAAGGCTTACACTTTGAATTTGTAAAACATAAGAATCCTTAACAAGACTATCGTTTTATAAATAACTGTACTACACTAAAGAAAACAACGAAATATGGGAGGTTATCACTTGATAGGCGCGAAAACAGAGCAGTTACTTTTGGAGAATCAAGACAATTTAGTGATTCCTGCCGAAAATGTCGCCACTGTGCTCTATACACATGGTTTAGAACATGCATTATTAGTACTATCAAAAGTAGGATACAATCAGATTCCGGTTTTAGATCATGAAGACCGTTTTATTGGAGTTATTGGCTTATCTGATGTTGTCAATAAAATGATGGGGCTGACTGGACTAGATGTCAGTGCCTTAGAAAATTTAACTGTCGCGGATGTGATGGAAGTCAATATTCCGTGCATCACACGTAATGATGTTGAAGACATCTTGCATCAATTAGTAAATCGTCCTTTTTTACCTCAAGTCGATGAAACAGGTGTGTTTACAGGGATCGTTACGCGCAAGGAAATTTTAAAATCTGTTAATCATCTCGCGCATCAGTTGGAAAGACGTTATGATTTGATTGAAAAAGTGACGGTACATTAAAAAGATACACAAAAAAGGGGGATGACAAACAGCTGTCACACCCCTAAATACTGAATAAGTAGCGTAAAAAAAGTTT
The DNA here is from genome assembly GCF_053761865.1 of Enterococcus bulliens. Lineage (NCBI taxonomy): Bacteria > Bacillati > Bacillota > Bacilli > Lactobacillales > Enterococcaceae > Enterococcus > Enterococcus bulliens. The sequence goes on along the minus strand of NZ_JBSMXK010000006.1, from coordinate 106,786 downwards.
CTAAAAAAACAAGCCACACTCTTACGGAAATAGGTAAGAGTGTGGCTTGTTTTAGCACTAGTCACTTCTGTTGCGACTTTTTTTAAACTGTTGGTAAAATAGGTGTTGTTGGAATCGTAAAGCCAGCTTTGATTAACGCACTGACTGAAGCGTTAAGCAATTCTTCTTCGATCTGGTATTGGAAACCGTTTTTGACATAGAGTGTACTACGTAGCGCAAACATTCCGTTTCCGAGATCAACCATCCCAAAAATAGCAGGTGGTGTGGTAATGCTGTCTTCATATTTTACTTCAATCTCATGATTGACTTTACGAATGACTTTACGAATTTGCTCTAAATCTTCAGAAGGATCGATACGTACATCTACCAATACACGCATGTTGGCACGAGAAGCGTTGCTAACCGTTGTAATATTGCGATTAGGAATAAAATGAACTGTACCATCAAATGCTTTTAGCTTCATCGTTCTAAGACCAACACCAGTTACAGTACCGTCGATATTCAAATTGGTCAATTTGATATAATCACCAACAGCGACTTGTTGTTCCATAATAATAAAAAATCCAGTAATGATATCATTCATAAATCCTTGGGCACCTAGACCAATGGCCAACCCAATGATTCCAGCTCCAGCAAGCAGTGAACCTACAGGAACACCCAATGCGGATAGCAGCGAATAAATAAATAAAAAACCTACAGTGTATTGAATAATGTTTCCAATCAGATTGAACATTGTATTCATCCGACTGGCATTGACATTATTTTTTTTATCATAAGATTTATGAGCTCGATTTAAAATTGCAAGGGATAATTTCCAAATAATTAAAAATAAAATAATAAGAAAAATGACCATAATCGTTTTTTGGATCACCAATGCGATCAGTGCTTCCCAATCGATTGAAGCCCACCATTTTTGTAGGGCATTTAATTGTTTTGTAGTTGGTTCGATAATTGAATTCGTACTATCTGAACTAACAGTAGACGTAACGTTCAGTAAAAATGACATCAAGACAGTCCTTTCTTTTTAATCTGTTTACTATTGTAACATAAGGTCAAAAGAAAGGTCGATTAATTAAGATAAATGAACACCTTTATCCACAAAAATCGTTTCACCGATAATTCCGCTTGATAATGGACTGATTAAGAAGGCACATGTATTTCCAACTTCTTCGATCGTTACACCAACACTATCTGGTGTACGGCTTTCTGATAATTGAATCAATTTTTGGTAATCTTTTACACCAGTTACGGCTAATGTCTTGATTGCGCCAGCAGAGATTGCGTTAACACGGATTTTTTCTGGAGAAAGATCAGCCGCCATATAACGAACAGCCGCTTCTAAAGAGGCTTTAGCGATTCCCATCATGTTGTAGTTTGGTACCGCACGTTCTGAACCTAAATAAGTTAACGTTACGATTCCGCTGTTTTCTGCTAAAATTGGTTTTGCATAATGGCTGACAGCGATAAATGAATAGCTACTTACGTCTTGAGCTAATGCAAATCCATCACGAGATAAATCCAAAACGCTACCTTGTAGATCTTCTTTATTTGCATACGCAATGGCATGAACTAAACCATGGATTTCTGGTGTGTATTCTTTAATTGTTTCAAATGCTTGTTTAATGCTTTCGTCATTGGCTACGTCACATTCAACTAAAAACTCTGACCCATCTAATAATTTTTCCAATGATTTTTTCATGCGGTCGTTTTGGTACGTGTAGATCACTTCTGCACCTTGGTCACGTAGTGCTTGTGCACAACCCCATGCAATACTGCGTTTGTTTGCGACGCCCATTACGACGACTTTTTTACCTTCTAGAAAACCCATAATGTCACTCCTTAAGTGTAAATGTATAGTAATATCATAAAACATCCATGATTTCTTATTATTATCGAAAAAACTTTGATTGTCAAACTAATTTTCAATTCTCTTAATAGTTATTGAATATTTTGTTAAAATATGATACTTTGATAACCAAAGTATTTATTTATGGATTCGAAAAGAGGATGACTCATGAAAAAATTGTTGACTGAAACTGAAGTAATGGATTTGATCCCAAATCGTTACCCGATTATTTATATTGATTATGTAGATGAAATTGAATCTGGGAAAAAAATTATCGCAACAAAAAATGTAACAATCAATGAAGACTTTTTCCAAGGACATTTCCCAGGAAACCCGGTAATGCCAGGCGCATTGATTTTAGAAACACTAGCGCAAGCAGGTTCGATCTTGATTTTGAAATCAGAAGAATTTTTAGGTCGTACAGCTTATATTGGCGGTATCAATAAAGCGAAATTCCGTCGTAAAGTCGTACCAGGAGATACGATGAAACTATCATTTGAAATCATGAAGATCAAAGGTTCAGTAGGGATTGCGGATGCAGTGGCTACTGTTGATGGTAAAGTATGTGCTCAATGTGAATTTACCTTTATCGTAGGGGAACAAAAATAAGTATACGAATTTCGTATGCTTATTGTGGCACTTATACCGCCGTTTAAGGTTGTGACAACAAGTTGTCACAACTTTTTTTTATTTGGCTTCTTGTAAAACATCGATCGACGTGATTTTTACAGGATTGACTGGTTTTGATTGTTCGCCAGTATCACTAGTTGTGACTTCTTGTTTAGCGATTTTATCGACGACATTCATGCCCTCGATCACTTGACCAAAGACCGCATATTTGCCATCTAATTGAGGATCGCCACCATTTTTGTAAGCATCGATGATTTTTTGTGGATAATATTGAATCGCAAGACCATCTGATTTGTCTTCGTGGTTTTGGACGATAAAGAACTGACTACCTAAGCTATTCGGCGCGCTGCTACTAGCCATAGATAATGCACCGTTTAAATGATACAATTGATTGGAGATTTCCGCTGCAAATCCTTTACCCCAAATACTTTCTCCACCGGTACCATCACCTTTAGGATCGCCACTTTGAATCATAAAGTCTTCGATGATACGATGAAACGTCACGCCGTTGTAATAGCCTTCTTTAGCATGAGTTACAAAGTTCTCAACGGCTTTTGGTGCAATCTTTGGAAACAATTTGATTTTGATGGCTCCTTCTGTCGTATTGACTTGGACCAAATCTTCGTCGTCTTTGACGTTTGGATCAAGTTGAGGCAAGTCAAGGGAATTTAAATCCACAGACTCACTTGTTTTTTCACTACTACTTGTTGCACTAGAACTAGTTGTTGTTTTACTTGCACACGCGCTAAGGCCGATGACGGCTATAACAAGAGACAAGAGAACACTAAGGCGTTTTGTTTTCACATTTTTGACTCCTTTATATTAAGATACTGTTATCATATCAAACCATTTTGCGTTCGTAAGTAAAAAAATGAAGTTTTAAGAAAAAATATTGAGAAATAGAGTGGTTTTCACTATACTACCTATAGAAAGAGGTGGAGCATGAAGATTTTTATCCGTGTTTTTTTTATATTGTTATTTATCATCGTGGTGGGATTGATTTTTGCAGGAAATTATTTTTATAATTATGCAGTTGTTCCATCAGAGAAAAGTTTTTTAGAATCGGATACACCTGGAACAAAAGTAAAAAAATCAGCTGATCAAGAGTGGTTTGAACAAGCAACTGGCCGAACCGATTGGCAGTTAACCGCTGAAGATGGGGTGAAATTGCGGGCTATTTATATTCCAAGCCAAACCCCTTCAACGAAAACGGCTTTAGTGGTCCATGGGTATATGGGAAAAGCCGATACGATGGCTGTCTATGCAAAAATGTATCATGACTTAGGGTATAACGTCTTAGTTCCTGATGCAAGAGGACACGGCCAAAGTGAAGGAGATTATATTGGATTTGGTTGGCATGAACGTCGTGATATGGTTGGTTGGATCGATGATATCATTCAAAAAAATGGAACGGATGAGACCATTACATTGTTTGGGATTAGTATGGGAGCAGCCACAGTTATGATGACTGCCGGAGAGAAATTGCCTAAAAATGTCGTGTCGATCGTAGAAGATTGTGGCTATTCCTCTGTGAATGAAGAATTGACGTATCAATTAAAGGCGTTGTTTGGTTTGCCGGCATTTCCGTTGATCCCTGTGACGAGTTTAGTGACGAAAGTGCGCGCGAATTATTTCTTTGGTGAAGCAGATGTCATCAAACAACTTGAAAAAAATCATTTACCTATGTTGTTTATCCATGGGGATGCGGATACGTTCGTTCCATTTTATATGTTAGATAAGGTCTACAATGCAACGAAAGGTCCGAAAGAAAAATGGGTCGTAAAAGGTGCAGAGCATGCAAAAAGTTATTCGGTAGATCCGAAAGATTATCAAGAAAAGGTGGCCGCTTTTTTAGCTAAATACAATTGAGAGACAAGACAATGAGAGAATCAAAAGAGTCAAAGGAAAGTAATAGACAAACGACTATTCAGTAGGTACAATGAAATAGACTTTTTGAAACACTAGGTTAGTATATAGAATGGAGGACAATTTTATGTCCATGTTTTTAGATCAAGTAACAATTGACGTCAAAGCTGGTAAAGGCGGCGACGGAATGGTAGCCTTTCGTCGTGAAAAATACGTTCCAGATGGCGGACCTGCCGGAGGAGATGGTGGCCGTGGAGGCGATGTCATCTTAGTCGTCGACGAAGGATTACGTACATTAATGGATTTTCGTTTTAACCGTCACTTTAAAGCCATTCCTGGAGAAAACGGAATGAGTAAAGGGATGCATGGTCGTGGATCAGAAGATCTATACGTGAAAGTCCCTCAAGGAACAACTGTGCGTGATGCTGAGACTGGTGCATTTATTGGCGATTTAGTCGAACAAGGGCAAACTTTAGTCATTGCGAAAGGTGGTCGTGGTGGTCGTGGGAATATCCGCTTTGCTTCACCAAGAAACCCAGCACCAGAAATCGCTGAAAATGGTGAACCTGGCCAAGAACGCAAGATCGAGCTTGAATTAAAAGTGCTAGCCGATGTTGGTCTAGTAGGGTTTCCTTCAGTAGGGAAATCAACATTGCTTTCAGTCATTTCTTCAGCTAAGCCCAAAATCGGTGCCTATCATTTTACGACACTAGTACCAAATTTAGGTATGGTAACAACAAGTGAAGGCCAAAGTTTTGTGGTTGCTGACCTTCCGGGGTTAATTGAAGGAGCTTCACAAGGTGTTGGTTTAGGAACACAATTTTTGCGTCATATTGAACGAACGCGCGTCATCTTACATGTGATCGACATGAGTGGGATGGAAGGTCGCGACCCTTATGAAGATTACTTAGCGATTAATGCAGAGTTAGCTACGCATAACTTACGCTTATTGGAGCGTCCACAATTAATTGTAGCCAATAAGATGGATATGCCAGATGCTGAGGAAAATCTGAAACTTTTCAAAGAAAAATTAGCAGCCGAGCAAGAAGATGAATTCGCAGATCCAATCCCAGTATTCCCAATTTCTGGCGTGACAAGACAAGGGATCGACGCGTTATTGAACGCTACAGCGAACTTGTTGGATGTAACAGACGAATTCTTATTATATGAAGAAGAAGTTGAAGAAGATGTAGTCGAATATGGCTTGCGTCAAGAAGGACCTGAGTTTATCATCGATCGAGAGCCTGATGCTTCTTGGACATTAAGTGGTGAAAAACTAGAAAAACTATTTGAGATGACAAACTTTGATCATGATGAAACGGTTATGCGTTTTGCGCGTCAATTACGTGCGATGGGTGTCGACGAAGCCTTACGTGCTCGTGGTGCTAAAGATGGCGATATCGTCAGAATCGGTAACTTTGAGTTTGAATTTGTAGAATAAGTTAAAATAAGAAGAAGTTCGTCTACACGATCTTCTTCTTATTTCTTTGTGTTTTCTTTATTTATTGGTAAAATAAAAGGAAATACGATAAAGGACGTGGACTAAATGGAAAAACGCGTAATTGTGGTAACATTTGATGAAAATGCTTTGGCTTATCAAGGGTTTTCAGAGGTGAAAAAATTATATGCAACCAAACGATTGAAAGTGGAACAAATGGCAGTTGTGAAACATTCTGAGGCTGGTGACCATAAATTTTCAATCGAAGACTTTTTTGATCCAACAGGCTCAAGTGCAACGACTACAGGCGGGATTATCGGCATGATCGTAGGAGTACTAGTCAGTCCACTCGCGATTTTACTTGGTTGGTTTGGTGGAAGTTTGATCGGTGCAAGTAAAGATGCAAAAGAGTTATCCACAGCTAAAAACATTTTTGAACATTTGATCAATCAAATCAATGAAGGACAAACAGGGTTGATTATCATTGCTGAAGAAGAAGACAATCGCCCGTTAAATGAAATCGTCATGCAAGAATTAGGTGGTTCGAGCCATCGGTTTACATTTGACGAAGTTGAAGCTGAGATTCAACATGCCAAAGAAGTCGAGGCTGAAACGAGTGAGTCAACGAAACAAAATTGGCTTGCCCGACATACAAAATAACAAAAAGAAACGAGCTAAACTATGGAATTAGAATTTTTAGGTACCGGTGCAGGGGTTCCCGCAAAGCACCGTAATGTGAGTGCGATCGCATTAAAATTATTAGATGAGCGAAATAAGGTATGGCTATTTGATTGTGGTGAAGGGACGCAAATGCAGATCTTGCGGACTACGATTCGTCCACGAAAAATAGAACATATTTTTATTACACACTTACATGGTGATCACATTTTTGGTCTACCGGGATTATTAAGTAGCCGTTCTTTTCAAGGTGGCGATGAAAAACTTACGATCTATGGACCAAAAGGGATCGAGGAATATGTACGAACGGCGTTGAAGATCTCACAATCACGTTTGTCTTATCCATTACATTTTGTGGAGATCCTAGACGAAGGAGTGATTTTTGAAGATCATCAATTTCAAGTCATTACCAAACGCTTAGATCATGGGATCGAATGTTTTGGTTATCGTGTGATTGAAAAAGATTATCCTGGAGAGTTGCAAGTCGCACAACTTCAGGCATTAGGGATTACGCCTGGTCCTTTATTTGGAAAATTAAAGCGCGGTGAAACCGTCACTTTAGAAAACGGAGAAACCTTAGACGGACGTGAGTTTGTTGGAGCAGCCAAAAAAGGACGAATCGTGACGATTTTAGGTGATACGCGTTATTGTGAGGCTGCTATTGAGTTAGCGCAACAAGCTGACGTATTGGTTCACGAAAGTACCTTTAATAAGCATGAAGCGAAAATGGCGCGTGCGTATTTTCATTCAACGACACAACAAGCCGCAACAGTGGCAACTAAAGCTCAGGTACGCAAACTTTGTTTAACGCATATCAGTGCGCGTTATCTAGCTAAAGAAGCCAAGGAATTGGAACAAGAAGCAAAAGAGCTGTTTGCAACAAGTGAAGTTGTTAAAGATTTTGATCGTATTGAGATCCCATTTCAAGAATAAGAGGTGTGTGTGATGAAGTTAAAAGGAAAAGTAGTATTTGTGACTGGAGCTTCAGGTGGGTTAGGCAAAAAAATCTGCTACGAAGCTGCAAAACAAGGTGCGATCGTTGTCGCTTGTGCACGACGTATCGATGAATTAACAAAAGTCAAACAAACGTGTATGTCGCTTAGTAAACATCAAGCGTTTTGTTACCAATTAGACGTCGCCAATCCCGAGCAAGTCGATCAAGTATTGCATGCGGTTGCCTTAGAAGTTGGACCAATCGATGTATTGGTGAATAATGCAGGATTTGGGGTATTTGATGAATTTGTGTCATTTGATTTTGACACGACACGCCGCATGTTTGAAGTCAATGTGTTGGGGTTGATGTATATTACCCAAAAAATTGCTGCGGAAATGGTTCGAGTGCAAAAAGGAAGTATCATTAATATCGCCTCGATCGCAGGAAAAATTGCAACACCGAAAACAGCCGTATATTCGGCAACAAAATTTGCTGTCCTAGGTTTTTCTAATGCATTACGCTTAGAATTAAAGCCATTTGGCATTCACGTCACAACGGTAAATCCTGGACCGATGGAAACAAACTTTTTTAATACAGCAGACCCTTCAGGAAATTATGTCAAAGGGGTCAAACCATTCTTATCTAGTCCGGAAGTATTGGCGAAAAAAATAGTTCGAACGATGACAAGGCCAAAACGAGAAATCAATCAACCAAAAGTGATGAATACAGCTGCTAAAGCCTATACCTTATTTCCAAGGGTAGGAGATTTTTTAGCTGGTGGTATCATGAATAAAAAGTAAATTTGGATGAAGTAGAGGGGTTAGGATATGAAAAATCAGTGGCGAATCGTATTGGGGCTAGTGTTAGCATTTATTATTGTATTGTTTGCCGTCTTGAACAATCAAGATGTTGCGATTAGCTTTGGATTTACAAAATTAAATGCACCGCTGATCTTAGTGATTATGGGATCGGCTTTTATTGGAGCTGTTGTGATTGCCTTAGTAGCAACTAGTGGCTATTTAAAACAAAAGAAAACGATCAAAGAATTACGAAATCAGGCATTGACCGATGATGCCATCATCGAACGGCGTGTAGCAGAAAAACGTGCTGAACTAGAGCGTGAATATGCCAATAAAGCAGTTGAGATGCAACAAGCATTTGATCAAAATCAAGTCGCTATAGAAGAATCGGCTATACAAGATACGGTAGAATAAATCAAAAAGCAGAAGAGGCACCTTGGTGTCATTCTTCTCTTTTTTTTGCTTTTTTGCTATAATATGCAAGTTGGGAGTGATTGTGTGCCGAAAAAAAAATACGAATGGATCGAACCAAAAACAGTTCAAATACCAGTAGAATTGACACAAGCGTTACAAGCAGAACAGTTACCAGAAGTGTTAGCACCGATTTTGTATACACGAGGAATCCAAACCAAACAAGCCTTACAAGAATTTTTATATCCAGCAATTACGAGCTTACATGATCCGTTTTTACTTCATGATATGGAACGCGTTGTGGATCGGATTCAACAAGCGTTAGTCGAAGAAGAAGCGATCTTGATTTACGGAGATTATGATGCTGATGGAATTACGAGTACTACAGTATTAAAAGAAGCCTTAGAACTACTTGGAGCGAACGTGTCGACTTACTTGCCTAATCGTTTTACGGATGGTTATGGGCCTAATCGTCGCGTCTACGAAGAACAAATCAAATCTGGGATTCAATTGATTATCACTGTGGATAATGGAGTATCTGGACATGAGGCGATTGCTTATGCTAAAAGCCAAGATGTAGATGTTATCGTAACCGATCATCATGAGTTACCAGAACAATTACCAGAAGCGTATGCGATCATCCATCCTAAACATCCACAAGGAGCGTATCCATTTAAAGAATTAGCTGGAGTAGGAGTAGCGTTTAAATTAGTCTGTGCATTATTAGAAGAGGTGGTCTATGAAGCGCTCGATTTGGTAGCGATTGGAACAGTAGCAGATATGGTGTCGTTGACTGGTGAGAATCGAGTACTCGTCTCTCAAGGAATCAATGCATTGAAACACACGCAACGACTTGGTTTACTAGAATTATTGAAAGTCAGTCAAGTGGACGCTGCAGCGATTTCAGGCGAAACGATTGGGTTCTCACTTGCGCCGCGTTTAAATGCCTTGGGCCGTTTAGCAGATGCAAATGAGGCAGTGACGTTATTGTCGACGTTTGATTTAGAAGAAGCGACGCGCTTATCTCAAGAATTGGATGATTGGAATACGAAGCGAAAAGGACTCGTGGAAGAAGTCATGATCGAAGCGATGCAACAGCTAGATCACACACGTCAAGTCAATGTCTTAATTGGTGATCAGTGGCATGAGGGTGTATTGGGAATCGTAGCCGGTCGAATTATGCAAGAAACTGCCAAACCAACTATTGTACTTACTCGCTTAGCGTCCGGAGCAGTTAAGGGCTCAGGTCGTAGCATTCCACAAATCGATCTATTTCGCTTATTATCGCAATGGAAAGAAAACTACATTTCATTTGGTGGACACCATTCAGCGATTGGGATCACATTAGATGAAGCGTATATCGACACACTTGTTCAACAAATGGATACCTACCTTGCTGAGCAAATGCAAGATATCAAAGGAGTTCCGCTAACGATTGCTGCATCATTGACTCTATCACAAGTAGATCTTACTTTAGTTGACGCAATCGATCGTTTGGCACCATTTGGAATGGACAATGCATTGCCATTGTTTAAATTTGAACAGGTGAAATTAGAGCATTTGGCTGCAATCGGAGCAAAAAAAAATCATCTGAAGGGCGTTATGCTCCAAGAGGGACACGAATTAGATATGATTGCGTTTCAAATGGGAGATGCACTAGATTCACTCCAAGCAGATAATCTATCTTTTGTTGGGAAACTGACGATCAATGAATGGAATGGTCGTAAAAAAGTTCAACTCCAAGTAGAAGACTATGCAACAACAGGCGTGCAATTTTATGATTATCGTACGAAAAAGCGTTTGTTGCCAAAAATGGAAGAGGCAACTTATCTTTCGTTTACGACGAGTACATCTGCGTTTAAAAAGACATTATCTCATGTTGTAGAATTGACCAGTGAACAAATGGTCAAAGAGTGGGTGGAAACAACACCGGTAGTAAACAATATGGTGTTTATCGATTGTCCACTATCTTTAGAGTGGTTGCATCTTATCTATCAAGAAAACTTAGCACAACACTACTATTTGGTGTTTGAAACTGAAGATGATGCTTATTTAGATGGAGTGGGAACAAGAGAGCAGTACGCGCGTTTGTTTGCATTGATCAAACAAGGCCAAGCGATCGACGTACGTTATCGATTGCAAGACATTGCGAAATACTTAAATTTACCACCGAAACTATTAATTTTTATGATTCAAGTGTTTTTTGAGCTGAAATTTGTTACAATAGACGATGGTGTTTTAAGTTATGTTTCGGATGCGCCACATCGTGCACTCAATGAAAGCGTCTTGTATCAAGAGCGCCAATTGAAAATGGACAGTCAATCCTTTTTACAATTAACAAACTTAGAAAATTTAAAACAATGGTTTTTTTCATAGGAGGAAAAAATGGATTTAAAAAATTATATTGCAAGTATCGAAAACTATCCCTCAGAAGGAATTGTCTTTCGTGATATCTCGCCTTTAATGGCTGATGGTGATGCGTATCGTGCGGCCACGCATGAAATCGTAAAATATGCAGCAGAAAAACAAATCGATATGGTCGTAGGACCTGAAGCACGTGGCTTTATCGTAGGCTGTCCTGTAGCATATGAACTTGGTGTAGGGTTTGCACCTGTTCGTAAACCAGGGAAATTACCACGTAAAACAATTTCTGTTTCTTATGATCTAGAATACGGTAGTGATACGTTAACACTCCATGCAGATGCAATCAAACCAGGTCAACGTGTGTTGATTTGTGATGATCTACTTGCAACTGGTGGGACGATCAAAGCAACAATCGAATTGATTGAACAATTAGGTGGAATCGTCGTTGGATGTGCCTTTTTAATCGAATTAAAAGATCTACATGGTCGCGACAAAATCGAAGGCTATGATATGATCACTTTAATGGAATATTAAACAAATAAAGGGTGTGACAGAAGTCTGTCATGCCCTTTTGAACATCGAATAAATATCGTTAGAAAAAAATAAGCCGAATCATTGCCTGTAATAGTGGAAACTATCTTGGGCAATGATTCGGCTTATTTTTTAAGTTACAGCTAGGATCTTTATTTATTACGATTCAATTTAGTATAGGGTGGAAAATGAGTATTTTTCTTATGATAGTTTAAACGGTAACGCTTATCATCCCACGCAACTAACCACATAATACCTAACGGACAGAAAATTAAAAACGAAATCAACGAACCTGCGTGACCAAGTAACATACCGACTAACAACACAATTAAAATAAATCCATAACGACGAATGGCTTCCATTTTTCTTCACTCCTATTAATTATACGAACAAACGTTTGCTTTATTAGTATACAAACATTTGTTCGAATTGTAAAGCGAAATACGATAGAAAAGTAAAAAAACTATTATTGCAAAAACGATATTTTCTACTAAAAAACAAAGAAAAAAACACCTCTTTTATGAGGTGTTTCACCTATCTTAGTTTTCAAAATGACGGTATAACCCGACCACTCTTCCTAAAATACGGACACTGTCTAATAAAATAGGCGCAAGAAAATCATTTTCTGGTTGCAAGCGAATCTGTTTTTCTTCTTTATAAAAAGTTTTACATGTTGCTTCGTTTTCATCCGTCATCGCGATCACGATATCCCCGTTTTGTGCAATATCTTGTTTTCTGACGATTACTTGATCGCCATCAAGTATTCCAGCATTGATCATACTTTCGCCACGAATCGTGAGCATGAACAATTGACCTTGTTCGTGTGAAAAGTCTGGTGGGATGGGGAAGAAGTCAGAAGCTTCTTCTACTGCTAAAATGGGTTCTCCAGCAGTCACAACACCAAGTAACGGGATTTGAGAAGGCGCAATATCTAATGCTTCCAATCCTTTAGCCGTTAATTCAATAGCACGAGGTTTAGTAGGGTCGCGTTGAATATACCCTTTTTTTTCTAAACGTGCTAAGTGTCCGTGGACAGTGGAAGTAGAAGACAGTTGAACAGCTGCTCCAATTTCGCGGACGGTTGGCGGATAGCCTTTTTCACTTACTTTTGTATGTATAAATTTTAATACTTCTAATTGACGACTTTCTGTACGTCTAGCCAACGTTTACACCTTCTTTCGAATTCTACTATAATTTTAGCATATGTTTTACTTGAATTCAAACAAACGTTCGTATATTACCGATCTGATAGTTGTATTTTTAAAGCGAATCTATTACTATGAAGAAAATAGCTTAGGAGGTCATCAAGATGTTATCAGATAAAAAAATGGCACGAATCAACGAATTGGCACGTAAGAAAAAAGAAAGTGGTTTAAGTGAAGGCGAATTAGCCGAACAAAAATTACTACGAGAAGAATATTTAGAAGCCTTTCGTGGGGGGATGCGCCATCACATCGAGGGAATGAAAGTGGTGGATCCAGAAGGCAACGATGTAACACCTGAAAAATTAAAAGAAATCCAACGTCAAAAAGGGCTTCATGATCGCAATTAATTGATTTTAAGATAAGGAATGTAATCTTTGTTTAACAATGATTGCGTTCCTTGTTTTTTTCTTTTATAATAGAGAGGAGATTAATAGTAAAAAAAACTAAAAAAACGGAGGCGTTACATGTTGTTTGATAAAATTGATCAACTAGGTGTCGATACTTTACGTACATTAAGTATCGATGCAGTACAAAAAGCCAATTCAGGACATCCAGGGTTACCAATGGGAGCTGCGCCAATGGCGTACGCTTTGTGGACAAAACATTTGAAAATCAATCCAGCGACTTCTCGCAATTGGGTCGACCGTGACCGTTTTGTGTTATCAGCTGGACATGGCTCGGCTTTGTTATATAGCTTACTCCACACTGCAGGTTACAACGTGACGACTGAAGATTTACAAAATTTCCGCCAATGGGAAAGCAAAACACCAGGACATCCTGAAGTCAACCATACAGATGGTGTCGAAGCGACGACTGGACCTTTAGGTCAAGGTATCGCAATGGCAGTCGGTATGGCGATGGCAGAAGCGCATTTAGCTGCAACGTACAACAAACCAAACTACAACGTAATCGATCACTATACGTATGCATTATGTGGAGATGGTGATTTGATGGAAGGCGTCTCTCAAGAAGCGGCTTCTATGGCCGGTCATTTGAAACTAGATAAATTGATCGTATTGTACGATTCAAATGATATTTCATTAGATGGACCGACGAATAAATCGTTTACTGAAAATGTAGGTCAACGCTTTGAAGCGTACGGTTGGCAACATATCTTAGTTAAAGAAGGCAATGATTTAGAAGCAATCAGTCGTGCGATCGAAGAAGCCAAAGCTGAAACGGACAGACCAACGTTGATCGAAATCAAAACTATCATCGGCTTTGGTGCGCCAAAACAAGGAACATCAGGCGTTCACGGTGCACCTTTAGGTCTTGAAGGCGTTCAAGCAGCGAAAAAAGCATACGGCTGGGATTATCCAGAGTTTACTGTACCTGAAGAAGCGAAAGCACGCTTTAAAGAAGCGATCAATGATCGTGGTGCGAAAGCCGAAGCGGCATGGAATGTCTTATTTGCTGACTATGAAACAGCACATCCAGAATTAGCGGCACAATTTAAAGCGGCCTTTGCGGGTGAGTTACCTGAAAATTGGGATCAAGAGATGCCCGTTTATGAAGAAGGAACAAGCCAAGCAAGTCGTGTGTCAAGTAAAGAAATGATCCAAGCGATCTCAAAAGCTGTCCCAAGTTTCTGGGGTGGATCAGCCGATCTATCAAGTTCAAACAATACAATGGTTGCGGCAGAATCTGATTTTGAGCCAGGAAACTATGCGGGCCGTAACATTTGGTATGGTGTACGTGAATTTGCGATGGCGGCAGCAATGAACGGGATCCAATTACATGGTGGAACAAAAGTATACGGTGGAACATTCTTTGTATTCGTCGATTACTTACGCCCAGCAGTACGCTTATCCGCAATCCAAGGCGTACCTTTAACGTATGTATTAACGCATGATTCAGTAGCAGTAGGAGAAGATGGTCCTACACATGAACCAGTTGAACAATTATCTAGCTTACGTTCAATGCCAAACTTACATGTCATTCGTCCAGCAGACGGAAACGAAACGCGTGCCGCATGGAAGATTGCAATGGAATCTAAAACAACACCAACTGTTTTAGTCTTAAGTCGTCAAAACTTACCTGTGTTACCGAATACCAACACAGATGCAGATGAAAACGTGAAAAAAGGGGCATATGTCGTATCTCCTCAAACAGGTGAAACACCAGAAGGAATCTTGATCGCGACAGGTTCTGAAGTGTATTTAGCCTATGAAGCACAACAAGCGCTAAAAGAAAAAGGAATTGATGTTTCTGTAGTGTCGATGCCAAGTATGGATCTTTTTGAACAACAATCAGTAGAATACAAACAAAGTGTCTTGCCAAAACAAGTGAAAAAACGTGTGGCAATCGAAGCAGGATCACCATTTGGTTGGGACCGTTATACAAAATGTCATGGAAAAGTGATCGCGATCGATCATTTTGGTGCTTCAGCTCCAGGAACAAAAATCCTTGAAGAATTTGGTTTTACCGTTTCAAACGTTGTTGAAACATTTGAAACATTATAGTCATCAAATTTTAATTTAGTGTATTTAAAAAAAACTCTGTTGGTCTGACGCGGCCAAACAGAGTTTTTTTTAAATCTTTTATCGGTCAAGGCGTGTTCCTTCTATGAACAATTTGATTTTTATGTGAAGATAATCGTATAATATGGTAAGGTTACTGGGAAATTTTAGGAGGAATTTATGACGCAGAAAACAAGAAGTCAACGACATGAAAAACAGTCGACACCACTTCGTCCATTACACGTGGCAATTCCATTAGCAGGAGCTGCTATGATCGTGGCCCCTACATTGATTAATGTATCGCAACAAGTCAACGCGGATGAAGTCGGTTATAGCCAAGCACAACAATTAATCAATCAAATTGGCCCATCTGCTTCGCAAATTGCAGATCAATATGATCTATATGCTTCAGTCATGATCGCGCAAGCATTGCTAGAAAGTGGAAATGGAAGTTCTACGCTTTCAAGTGCACCGTATTATAATCTATTTGGGGTAAAAGAGTATCACGGTGGTCCATCAGTTTGGCTATCTACACAAGAATATTTAAATGGACAATGGGTAACCATGAGTGAGCCATTTAGACAATACAATTCTTATTATGAATCTTTAGTAGATCATGCGAACGTGTTGATTTCTCAAGGTGCTATGTCTGGGCAACCACGTTATGCTGGTGCATTTAAAAGTAACGCACCAAGCTATTATGAAGCTACTGCTGCACTGACTGGGCGTTATGCAACTGATCCTACGTACGGTCAAAAATTGAATTGGCTGATCCAAAACTATCAACTCACACAGTTTGATACAGGAAGTACGTATATAGCAAGTACACCGACAACTCAAACCGAAACTAATCAAGCAGAAACTACCCAAACAACCAATTCAGCAAGCTTAGGGACGTACACAGTAGTAGAAGGGGATAGCTTGTGGTCTATCGCGCAAAAATATAATGTTTCATTAGTTGATTTGATTGCTAAAAATAATATTTCTGGAAATTTAATCGTTGTTGGCCAACAATTAACGTTATAATTAAATAAATCGAAAAAAGAGATAGCCATTTTTGGATATCTCTTTTTTCGTAAGGCAATAAGTTGAATAGGAGGGACTTTACATGAAACCATATTTATTTGTTATTGGAGATGTGCATGGGCAGTTACGTTTGTTGGAAAAATTGTTAAAAGATTATGATCCAAAATATCATCAATTAGTCTTTATTGGAGATTTAATCGATCGTGGACCAGAAAGTGTTGCTTGTATGCGTTTAGCAAAAGAACTAGTAGAAAGTACGCAAGCAATCTATTTGAAAGGCAATCATGAAGATTATTTATTACGTTTTTTAAACGATCCTGAAACCATCTTTGACCGTTATTTAGTAAATGGAGGTCAAGCAACGATCGAAGGATTGTTACACAAAGGTGCCACTTTAGAATATTCACCGACCGAAATGGCGCTAATGATTCGCTCTAAAGAAAAAGAGTTGATTCGTTTTTTAAAAAACTTGCCTTATTATTACGAATGGCACAAATACTTATGTGTTCATGCAGGTGTGAATTTGGCGCTAACACATTGGCAAGAAACATCGCGTCATGATTATTTGTGGATTCGTGAAGCCTTTCATCATTCTCCAAATCAAACGGGGAAAACGATCATTTTTGGTCATACTATCACACAAGTTTTAGCTGATGACAATCAATCGCTTGAGTTGTGGCAATCAGATCAAAAAATCGGCATCGATAGCGGCGCGACTTATGGCGGAGCATTGCATGGGGTGATCTTTGATGCTACAAAATTAATACAAGATATTTCATATAAAAATTATACAGACATCTGGACAGGTGAGCGCTGAGAAAGTAGGGACATTATGGCAACGCTAAGTACGACAATCCACCATCAATTACCACAGTATCGCAAAGAACAAATCGAGACTGTCTTGCGTTTATTAGACGAAGGCAATACGATTCCTTTTATTGCGCGTTATCGTAAGGAACAAACCAATGCATTAGATGAAGTAGCATTAAAAGAGATTTCAGATACCGCGATTTACGTCAATGCATTAGCAAAACGCAAGCTAGAGATCCTTCACCAATTAACAGAACTTGAGAAAGCAACACCAGCACTAACTAAAGCAATCGAAGAAGCAACACAATTAAATGTACTAGAAGAGTTATACCAGCCTTATAAACAAAAACGACGGACAAAAGCTACGATCGCAAAAGAAAATGGGTTGCAACCATTGGCTGATTGGATTCAAAGTTTTCCCAAAACAGGAGATCTTCAACAAAAAGCCCAAACATTTTGTACAAAAACGGTACCAACAGCTACTGATGCCCTAGAAGGTGCTCAATCTATTATCGCGGAATCGATTAACGAAAAAATTCATCTAAAAAAATGGATCAAAGATTATCTTAAACAGTTTGGAAATATACACACAACATTAAAAAAACAAGCAGAAGATCCTGAAAAAGTGTATCAAATGTACTATGATTTTTCCGAGAAAATAACCGATATCGTACCACATCGAATACTAGCAATCAATCGTGGTGAAAAAGTAGGGATCTTAAAAGTAACCATTAAGGTCGACGAAGCTAAAATCAAAGCATTTTTATATCGCAATTGCTGTCCAACGACAACGATTGCGCAAGAAGTCCTTTATAAAAGTATAGATCAAACATATAAAAGTATGATTTTCCCATCAATCGAACGTGAGATTCGTCATGAACTAACAGAAAAAGCAGAACTTCAAGCAATCCAAGTATTTGGAAATAATTTACGCAACTTATTATTGCAATCTCCATTAAAAAATCAAACTATTCTTGGCCTAGATCCAGCATATCGCACAGGCTGCAAACTTGCGATCATCGATGCCACCGGAGCTGTGAAACATATTGATATCATATACCCTCACCCGCCTGCTAGTGTGAACAAACGACAAGAAAGTGAAGCACGATTCCTTGATTTGATCGAGCGTTATCACGTGACGATGATTGCAATTGGCAATGGAACAGCAAGTCGTGAGTCCGAACAATTTGTGGCCAATCAACTTCAAAAGCTAACCCGTCCAGTTTACTTCACCATCGTGAGTGAAGCTGGTGCTTCGATTTATTCTGCCAGTGATGTCGCGCGAAAAGAATTTCCTGATTTAACCGTTGAAAAACGAAGTGCGATCAGTATCGCAAGACGGTTGCAAGATCCGTTGGCAGAATTAGTGAAAATCGATCCGCAATCTGTTGGTGTTGGTCAATATCAACATGATGTTTCTCAAACAAAATTGAAATCAGAATTAGCATTTATTGTTGAAACAGTTGTCAATCAAGTCGGAGTCGATGTCAATACTGCAAGTGCTGAATTATTAGTCCATATTGCAGGTCTAACAAAAACAACAGCTGAAAATATCGTAGCGTATCGTTTGGAAAATGGTCCATTTCAAACACGGATGCAATTAAAAAAAGTACCAAGATTAGGCCCAAAAGCCTTTGAACAAGCGATTGGATTTTTACGTATTTTTGATGGAAGTGAACCTCTTGATCAAACAGCGATCCATCCCGAAAGTTATGGCTTAGCGGAGAAACTATTGGGAGTATTACAATTGAAAAAAACGGACTTAGCAGTTGGAAAAATTCATACTACCGTGTCTGAACAAGATGTGTATGCAACCTACAAAAAAGAAGATCCAACAATCTCGGCTGTATTCATCCATGATGTATATACGCAATTATTACATCCAAGAACAGATATTCGTGAAGAAATGCCAAAACCCATTTTGCGTCAAGACGTATTATCGATCAAAGATGTCACTGTTGGAATGCAGTTGATTGGAACGATTCGCAATGTGGTTGACTTTGGTACCTTCGTAGACATTGGATTAAAACAAGATGGATTGGTCCATGTTTCGAAAATGAGTACAAATTTTGTAAAAAATGCCAGTGAATTAGTATCTGTGGGCGATATTGTGACGGTTTGGGTTGATGAACTCGATTTGGATCGACAACGCGTTAGCTTAACAATGATCGATCAAAAAAAGCGATAAACTCCTAAGAAAAGGAAAAATCAATTGCTATTTTAGGTAGTTTGTAAGATAATAGGCAACGGTTCGAAAAGTTACGGAATCAACTGAATGATAGGTAGAAAAGAGGAATTGAACCATGAAAGAGCAAGAGAAATTGTATCATTTTGTAGGCATCAAGGGTTCTGGAATGAGCTCTTTAGCTTTAGTCCTACATGAAAAAGGCTATAATGTACAAGGTTCTGACGTAGCCACTTATTTTTTTACACAACGTGATCTAGAAAAAGCAAATATTCCATTAATGGTGTTTAATAAAGACAATATCAGTGAACAAATGACAGTGATTGCAGGAAATGCATTCCCAGATACACACGAAGAATTGGTTCGTGCACATGAATTAGGTGTTGAAATCATTCGTTATCATGATTTCATTGGTCAGTTTATCCAAAACTTTACGAGTATTGCAGTCACTGGAGCTCATGGAAAAACTAGTACAACAGGAATGTTGGCCCATATTTTTACTGGCATCAAGCCAACGAGCTATCTTATTGGGGACGGTTCAGGTCATGGACAACCGGATGCAGAATTTTTTGCGTTTGAAGCATGTGAATACCGTCGTCACTTTTTAGCATACTCACCTGACTATGCGATCATGACGAATATCGACTTTGACCATCCTGATTACTATACCAGTATCGATGATGTATTTTCAGCATTCCAAACTATGGCTCAGCAAGTCAAAAAAGCGATTTTAGCTTATGGTGACGATGCATACTTACGTAAATTAGATGCTGATGTGCCTATTTACTTCTACGGGTTAAATGATAATGATGATTTTCAAGCAAAAGACATCAAACGAACGACAACAGGGTCAGCTTTTGATGTGTACTTTAAAGGCGAAAACATCGGGCACTTCGTTGTACCAGCATTTGGTGAACATAATATCAATAATGCATTAGGTGTAATCGGAACAGCTTATCTTGAAGGGTTAGATATGGAAAAGGTTGCTGCTGAGCTGTTAAGTTTTGCTGGTGTGAAACGTCGCTTTACCGAAAAGAAAGTAGCAGACATGACGATTGTCGACGACTATGCACATCATCCAGCAGAAATTATTGCAACGATCGACGGTGCTCGCCAAAAATATCCAGATAAAGAGATTATTGCCGTCTTCCAACCACACACGTTTACACGTACGATTGCTTTGATGGATGAATTTGCTGAAGCTTTAGATCTTGCTGATCATGTCTATCTATGTGATATCTTTGGATCAGCTCGCGAGACCAAAGGTGAAGTGAAAATTGAAGATCTAGGGAATAAAATTAGTAAAGGTGGTCAAGTAATCACCGAAGACAATGTATCCCCATTATTAAATTATGAACATGCTGTGGTTATTTTTATGGGAGCAGGCGATGTTCAAAAATTTGAACATGCCTATGAAGAACTATTAAGTAAAACAACACGAAACGTCTTGTAACCAAACAAAGATTTTGTCTCGATCAGACAAAATCTTTGTTTTTTCTTGTTTATAAGCAATCGAGCTTGCACTTTTTGTGGGTTTTGATAAAATTAAGAAAAATAGAAGTTGGAGGAGTATATTTTGAATATAGGTAAACCGAGAAAAATTGGAAAGACAATTGATGAGATAGAAGAAGGTGATTCGTTATCTTTAACGGAATCCATTGAAGACAATCAATTATTGTTGTATTTAGGATTAACCAATGATGCCAATCCTTTATACATCCAACATGACTATGCGCAAAAAACAGCATATGAACGTCCAATCGTGCCCTCGATCATGTTAATGGGGATTATTACGAGTGCTGTGTCAAAACATTTACCTGGAGCAGGGTCGCATGTTGTCAACTTTTCGGTCAATTTTATTGAACCTGTGTACCATTACGAAACCTTAACTTTTGATTTTGAAGTCATCAAAGTAGATAAAATGAAAGATGTGGTGACGATTTCTGTCGAAGCGATTAATACTGAAAAAGATCGAGTATTGGATGCTGTCGTGATCGTTCAACCACCGATTCAACTACAAGAAAGCGAGGATTTACATGAATAATACGTATACAGAAACAACAACTGGTCTAAATCGATTTTATGGAAAAGTCTATGGATTTTTTGCAATGGGTCTAAGTATCAGTGCAATTGCAGCTTATCTGTCGATTAATGTTTTTCAAGAACAAATGCTTCAATTCGTTCGTAATTTCCCTCTAGGTATTACAGGGATCTGGTTGATCGAATTAGTTTTAGTAGTGGTAATGAGTGCTAAAGCTGCTAAAAATCCTTCCTTGACGTTAGCAGGATTTATCGTGTATTCCCTTTTAAATGGAATTACTTTATCTGTCACGTTGATGATGTTTACCACTTCTAATGTAACCATCGCCTTTGTTACAGCGGCAGCTACTTTTTTTGCGATGTCAGCATATGGGATCATGACAAAACGGGATTTGAGTAAGGTTGGCCAAATCGGGATCGGTTTATTGATCGGTGTCATTATTGCGACACTTATCAATCTATTTGTTGGAAGTAGTGCGATCACATATTTCTTATCTTATGTGACGGTAGTGATCTTTATGGGATTAACAGCGTATGACAATCAACAAATCCGTAAATTGTACTATGCAGCAAATGGACAAAATCTAACAGGATTAGCGGCCTTTATGGCATTACAACTTTACTTGGATTTTATCAATTTATTTTTATCTTTATTGCAAATTTTCTCAAGAGATTAAAAAAGAAGCGTACGCGCTTCTTTTTTTTGTATCGAATTCATCGCAATTGTGCCGTTTTTTTGCTAAAATAATGCAGATAGAAGACTTGAAGGAGAGAGCACATGACGAAAAATAAATTATTACTAGTGGATGGCAATAGCGTAGCATTTCGCGCATTTTTTGCTTTACATCAATCACTAGAACGTTTTAAAAACAGTAGTGGACTACACACCAATGCGCTCTATGCTTTTCATAATATGTTTATGAATGTAATGGATAAAGAACAACCTACACACGTTTTAGTCGCATTCGATGCAGGGAAAACAACGTTTCGTAATGAATGGTATGATGACTATAAAGGGGGAAGAGCAAAAACCCCGAGTGAATTTAAAGAGCAAATGCCGTATTTGCGTGAATTGATAACTGCTTTAGGAGTCAAACATTATGAGTTACCAAACTACGAAGCCGACGATATCATCGGTACATTAGCCAAAACAGTCGATCCACAACAATTTGATGTTGTGATTTTAACTGGGGATCGTGATTTAACACAACTGGCTAGTGAGCATATCACAGTCGATATCACAGTTAAAGGTGTTAGTGAGATCGAACAATACACGCCTGCGTTTATCGCTGAAAAATACAATGGATTGACGCCAAATCAAATCATCGATATGAAAGGATTAGCTGGAGATGCGTCTGATAACATCCCTGGTGTCACAAAAGTAGGCGAAAAAACGGCCATCAAACTCTTGAATCAGTTTGGTAGTGTTGAAGGAATCTATGACCATATCGATGAATTGAAGAAAAGTAAGATGAAAGAAAATTTGATTGCAGATAAAGAACAAGCACTCTTGTCGAAACGATTGGCTACGATTGAAACCCAAGCACCCGTTGCGCTTAAGATCGAAGACTTGATTTATACGGGGAAAAATTTCGATGCATTGATCGCATTTTATCAAGAGATGAACTTTCAATCCTTTTTAGAAAAATTAGCCGTACCAGATGATATCAAAAAAATGGAGGAGATCCAGTTTCAGTATGTCACAGAAGTCACAAGTGAGATGTTTGGAGATGAAGGATCTTTATATATTGAAATGCTAGAAGAGAATTATCATACTAGTGATATTGTCGGACTTTCATGGAGCAATGGCAATAAAACCTATGTCACCGATCAAATCGAGAATCTAGAAAATCCACATTTTACCAACTGGTTACAAGATGAGTCTTGTAGAAAATATGTATTTGATGCGAAAAAGACGACAGTAGCACTCAATCGCTATGGGCAAACTGTAAAAGGAATCGAATTTGACCTTTTACTTGCCGCCTATCTACTTGATACAAACGATTCATCAAATGATATAGCGACGATTGCGGCACATTATGGTTATCATCAAGTGGAAACGGATGAGCGTGTCTATGGAAAAGGTGCGAAAAAAGGGCTACCTGCAGATGAAGAAGCATTCTATATTCACTTGGCGCGTAAAGTGCAGACGATTAATTATTTAAAAGAAAGTTTACTGACAGAACTTCATGAAAAAAATCAATTGGAGCTATTTAAAACGATCGAATTACCATTAGCTTTTATACTGGCGGAGATGGAAATGACCGGAATTCACGTGGATGCTTCTCGTTTAGTGGCGATGCGTACCGAATTTGCGGAACGATTGCATGCGATTGAAGAACATATCTTTGAACAAGCAGGTGAACGATTTAACTTAAATTCGCCAAAACAATTAGGTGTCATTTTGTTTGAAAAAATGGGGTTACCTGTAATCAAAAAAACGAAAACGGGCTATTCCACAGCTGTAGATGTCTTAGAACAGTTACGCGAACAAGCGCCAATCGTTGAAGATATCCTAGTGTACCGTCAAATTGCGAAGATTCAGTCGACGTATGTCGAAGGATTGCTGCGTATGATTCAAGCTGATGGAAAAGTGCATACGCGCTATATTCAAACACTGACACAAACTGGTCGCTTAAGTTCAGTCGATCCGAATCTACAAAACATTCCGATTCGTTTAGAAGAAGGACGGAAAATCCGTCAAGCGTTTGTTCCTAGAAAAGCGGATTGGGTCATTTATTCCTCAGATTATTCACAAATCGAGTTAAGAGTATTAGCTGATATGTCACATGATGAGCATTTGCAACAAGCGTTTATTGATAAACAAGATATCCATACGAGTACGGCGATGCGCGTATTTGGCGTGAGCGAGGCAGAAGTGACAAGTAATATGCGTCGGGATGCAAAAGCGGTGAATTTTGGAATCGTCTATGGTATCTCAGATTACGGTCTGTCTCAAAATTTAGGGATCACAAGAAAAGCTGCACAGCAATATATCGATACGTACTTTGAACGTTATCCAGGCGTGAAAACCTATATGGAAGAGATCGTAAAACAAGCCAAGCAACAAGGATTTGTCGAAACGTTGTACCATCGCCGCCGATATTTACCGGATCTAAATTCAAAAAATTATAATATTCGTTCATTCGCGGAACGTACGGCGATCAATACACCGATTCAAGGAAGCGCAGCAGATATTCTAAAAATCGCCATGATCGATCTTTCAAAACGCTTAAAAGAAGAACAATTACAAGCAACGATGTTACTACAAGTGCATGATGAACTTGTATTTGAAGTACCAAAAGAAGAAGTTGAACGTCTTGATGTATTGGTCAAAGACGTAATGAATCATGCTGTTTCTCTAGCTGTCCCATTAGTCAGTGACAGTAGTTGGGGAACGACATGGTATGATGCAAAGTGAGGAGATATTATGCCTGAATTACCAGAAGTCGAAACGGTTCGCAAAGGACTGGTTCAACTCGTTACAAATAAAACGATCGAAGCCGTGAATGTCTATTGGCCTAAGATCATCGAGCAGCCTGAAGTTCAACAGTTTCAAAGCGATTTAGTCGGCCAAACGATCCAAACCGTTCATCGCCGAGGAAAATACCTCATCTTTGTATTGGATACAGTTGAAATGGTCTCTCATTTACGAATGGAAGGAAAATATGATTACTTTCCTAACATCACACCTAAAAGCAAGCACACACATGTGACGTTTACCTTCACTGATAAAAGTCAGCTCCATTATCAAGATGTGCGTAAATTTGGACGAATGGCGTTGATTAAAAAAGGAACAGCAGGGATGTATAAAGGCATTAAGAAATTAGGTCCAGAACCGATTTTACCTGATTTTTCTTTAGATGCGTTTCAGATTCGTTTGAAACGAGTGAATAAAGCGATCAAACCTGCACTACTTGATCAAACGATTGTTACAGGACTAGGAAATATTTATGTGGATGAAGCGTTGTGGCGAGCAAAGATTCATCCAGAAACACCAGGATCTTTATTAAATACAACAGAAAGCACCGCTTTAAATGAAGCGATTATCGCTGTGTTACAAGAAGCTGTTGAAGCGGGTGGAACGACTATTAGAACGTATCAAAATGCTCTTGGTGAAGCAGGTTCGTTTCAAACATCGCTTTATGTATATGGCCAACAAGGAACACCTTGTGTGCGTTGTGGCACAGCGATCATCAAAACAAAAGTAGCACAACGCGGCACACACCTTTGTCCGCATTGTCAGATAAAAAAGGGCGTACGCGTATGACGATCGTACTAGGAATCACTGGAGGGATTGCTTGTGGTAAGACAACGGTCGTCACGTATTTAAACCAACAAGGGATACCGGTAATTGATGGCGATGTGATCGCGCGAAAAGTAGTCGAAAAAGGACAAGTAGGCTTAACGAAGCTCGTATCTGCTTTTGGTCCAACCATCTTAACAAAAGAGGGACAGCTAGACCGTGCTCATCTTGGTTCTTTGGTGTTTGCAGACCAGACTAAGCGTGAACAAATGAATCAGATTTTAGGTCCAATTATTCGCAAGGCGATCTTATCCGCCATTGATCAGTACAAAAAACAACGTGTTCCTTTAGTATTGGTGGATATTCCGTTACTTTATGAACACCATTATGAACAGTATATGACCAAAGTCTTAGTCGTAAGTGTGTCTCTTGATACTCAGTTAACACGGTTGATGAAACGCAATGGCTATAGCCAAGCTGAAGCATTAGCACGGATTGAAAGTCAATGGCCACTGAGTAAAAAGATTGAAAAAGCTGATATTCTTGTTGATAACGAAGGCTCTATTTATGATACACATCGACAATTGGATCAGATTTTAGCAAACTTGCAACAATTTGATGATAAAATGCTATGAAAACTCTAGTAAATCTAGAGTTTTTTATTTTGAATAGTGGGAGAGCGAAATGGTTTCATGTTATAATAAAGCCACTATTTAAGATTCGTAAGCAAATTAAAGTGAGGTGAACGGTATGCATTGTCCAAAATGCCACCATCAAAATTCTAAAGTTGTCGATAGCCGACAAGCAGATGACGGTCGGGCGATCCGTCGACGTCGCGAATGTGAACATTGCGGATTTCGTTTTACGACATTCGAGCGAATTGAAGAAACACCGTTACTTGTCATCAAAAAAAATGGTGACCGAGAAGAATTCAATCGAGAAAAAATTTTACGAGGGTTGATTCGTTCTGCTGAAAAGCGTCCTGTTGCGATGGAACAAATGGAGGCGATCGTGAGTCACGTCGAGTCTCGTGTTCGCGAGCTTGGAGAAAAAGAAGTATCAACCACGCAAATCGGTGAATTTGTAATGGAAGATTTAGTGAAACTTGATGAAATTTCTTATATTCGTTTTGCAAGTGTATATCGTCAGTTTAAAGACATGTCGGTGTTTTTAAAAGAACTACAAGATATTGTCGATAAAGCCAATCATCAGTCGTAAGGAATAGGAGTAAGATTATGGCAACTATTGCCCCAAATACATTGTATCAAGTCCGCTATGCAAGAGTCTTGACCTCTGCTGAGCGTGAGGCATTGTCGACACTTTATCAACCAATCATTGGTGCAGAGGCGGCTGCACTTTACTTTATTTTGCTCGGCGATGGTCAAGCAAGTAAAGAACATACTCATCTTGAGTTATTGCAATTACTTCCAATAGGGCTGACAAAATTAATTGAAGCACGCAAAAAATTAGAAGGCCTAGGATTATTAGCTGTTTTTCAAAAAGAAACAGAAGCATTCGGTGTAATCTATGGCTATGAATTGCATTTGCCACTAACACCAGAGCGCTTTTTTTCAGATACCACCTATAGTTTTTTATTAGAAAGTGTGATCGGTGAACGTCGTTTTCAAGAATTGTTGACGCGATATACTCCCAAAAAAATCCATTGGGAAGGCTTTACAGAAGTTACCCAAAAATTTGCAGATGTATACCGATTCGATTTGACTCGTTTTGGTCAAAAGATGGAGACGTTTGAAGCCATTTCGACTCAATTTTCTCCAAATACTAAAAATGTGATCGTAGAACAAACCTTAGATATTGGGTTTATGACGTTTCACGCACATAAAAAACAGATTGCAAAAGAAAATTTTACGGATGAATTCAAACAGCAGTTAGCACTTTTGCATCAATTATACGGGTATGATGAGCTAGAATTGGTTGAGTTAATGACACAAGTGGTCTCCTTAAGTGATGGCATGGTTGATATCAAAGCGTTAAAAAAATTGATTCAAACACGCAATGCCCAGTCCCAAAAAGTAAGAAAATCAACTGACACAACATCTTTAGATGAACAAAAACGCTTGAATACATTACGGCAATCGGGTTTTTCTGAAACGGATATCTTAGTGATTCAAGAAAGTGAAAAATATCTGCCATATGATTATTTTACGGCGATCAAACGGGAAAAGAAAAGTTACATTTCAAAATTAGAAGAATGGCTAGTCCGTGAATTGGTCGAACGTAGTCGGTTGAATAGTAGCGTGATTAATATTTTATTGCATTATGTGTTAGTCGTAAAAAATAATAGTACGTTGCCACAAAAGACGGTCGAAAAATTAGCGGCGGAATGGTCAGAAAAAGAGGTCACACGTCCTGAAGAGGCTGTCCAATTGGTCCGAGCATTGGACAAAGAACACAAACAAGCGCAAGAAGCTCGAGCAAAACAGCCATCACGCTATGGCAAGCCGGTGAAACAAGAAGTGTTGCCAAAGTGGTTAGCAGAACAAGAAAAAGAAAAACAAAAACAAAACGAACAAAATCCAAAAGAAGGTTTGGAACAACCGGCAAAAACATCGCAAGAGCAAGCACAACAAGAAGCACTTGAAGCACGGTTGCAAGCATATCTTAAACGTAAAGAAGGTGAACAATAATGGAAGATTTAGGCAAAAGTATGCAACAAAAAATGGATCAAAAAAATTATCGTGCTCGTTATCAAGAGATGATGGAAGACGTATTAAAAAACGAAGAAGTACAAGCGTTCTTAGCAAAACATAAAACTGAATTAACGCAACAAGACATTCAAAAAAGTTTTGCTAAGCTATATGAATTCGTCCAAGAAAAACAAAAATTTTTAAATAATGATCCATCCATGATCGCACCCGGTTATGAGCCAACGCTCACCATGAACTTTCACTTTATCGACGTCACGTACGTTCCGACAAGTGCCTTACTGGAAAAAGAACACCAACAAGAAGTCAAAGCTAGAATGCGTACGTTACATATGCCAAAAGATATTCAAGAGGCATCGATCGAGCACTATGAGCGCTCATCAGGGCGTAGTCAGGCTTGGCTTGCAGCTGTTGACTTTATCGAGTCTTATCAAGCAGATCCCAAAGCTTTTCATAAAGGATTGTATTTAGTTGGTCCGTTTGGCGTTGGAAAAACGTATCTATTAGGTGCGATCGCTCGTGAACTAGCAGAAGCAGGAAAACAAACGACCTTAGTCCATTTTCCAACCTTTGCATCAGATATGAAACAAGCGATCGCAAAGGATCAAGTCGGAGAAAAATTGGATGCGATCAAACGTACGCCTATTTTGATGATCGACGATATCGGAGCAGACTCGATGAGTAGTTGGATTCGCGATGAAGTGTTTGGAATTATTTTACAACATCGCATGCAAGAACAGTTGCCAACATTCTTTTCTTCCAATTTCTCAGTTGAAGAATTAGAGGCCCATCTGACCGTTTCCCAACGTGGAGATGTCGAACCATTAAAGTCAAAACGCATCATGGAACGGATTCGGTATTTAGTAAAAGAAATCGAGGTCACTGGACCCAATCGTCGTCTAGGCGAACAGTAGGAAAATAGGAGTGAACGAGTAGTGAATGAACAACTGTTATCAAAACGATTGGAACAAGTTGGACAATTTGTGCCAAAAGATGCACGCTTAGCCGATATTGGTTCTGATCATGCATATCTACCAGTAGCCTTAACGCTAAAAGGTGTACTTTCATATGCCATCGCAGGTGAAGTCGTTAAAGGGCCGTATCAATCGGCAAAACGTCAAGTAGAAAAGCAACATTTGCAACATGTCATCGATGTACGTTTAGCAGATGGATTAGAAGCCATCACGTTGGCAGACAAAATCGATACGATCACCATTGCTGGAATGGGGGGATCGTTGATTCGCTCGATTTTAGAAAATGGGGATCAAAAAAAACGTTTAGCACATCGCGAACGGTTGATTTTACAACCCAATATCGGTGAAAAAACATTACGCGAATGGTTGGTCGCGCATCGTTATAAGATTGTTGACGAAACCATTTTAACGGAAAACCAAAAAATCTATGAAATTATTGTAGCTGAACCAAGTGATACAGCAGTCGTCTATACGCCGCAAGATCTATTATTTGGGCCTATCTTACGACAACAGCACACACCGACACTTGTTGAAAAGTGGTCACGAGAAGCGAAACAAAGAGAATATGTATTGACTCAGTTGCAACAAGCAGCAACGTTAAACCAAGAAAAATATGATCAAACCAAGCAAGAATTGGATTGGATCATGGAGGAGTTGGCAACATGGTCTTAGGCAGCACGTTTATGAGCCGTTTTGAAGAATATTGCCCACAATGGCTTGCAGAAGAAAAAGATCCTGTAGGCCTACAAATCGGCACTTTAAATAAAGAAGTCAAAAGAGTCATGATGACACTTGATGTGCGCCCTGAAGTGGTAGCAGAAGCGATCGCAAAAAAAATCGATTTAGTGATTGCAAAACATCCACCGATTTTTAGACCAGTTCATACGCTTACGACAGAAGATCCACAAACGAAGATGTATATCGATTTGATCCAACATGATATCGCCGTTTATACAGCACACACCAATATGGATATTATCCACGATGGACTAAACGATTGGTTTTGTGAAGATTTATCCATTCAAGAAACGACGTATCTCAAAGCGACCCATACACTCCCTATGGCTGTATTCACGATCATAGACGCCCCTGAACGATTCGCTACGCAATTGGCGATGCGGTTTAAAGACTTAGCCGGCGGAATTGAGATCCTTGATACAAAACCACTGAAGTTTGCTGTGTTAGAAAAACAAGTAGCAGTCATTCAACAATGGTGTGATCGCCAAGGAGTACTCGCAACTAGTGAAAAAAGCCTGCAAATGCAAACATTTGGGATTGGCCGTGTGGGGACTCTCACGACACCTAAATCATTAGATGCGTTTGCAGCAGAGGTAAAACAAGCGTTCCATTTAGATGGCTTACGTGTTGTTCCGGCAAATAATCAAATGATTCGTACTGTTGCGATTTGCGGAGGTAGTGGAGGTAGTTTGTATCCAAATGCTTTAGAAAAACAAGCAGATGTCTATATTACAGGCGATCTGTATTACCATACAGCGCATGATTTACAAGCACTCGGATTAGCAGCAATTGACCCAGGACATCACATTGAAGAGCGATGTATTTTGACATTTGTTCAGAAAATGATAGAGTGGAGTCAAGTAGACGGTTTTGCCGTAGATGTAGTAGCCTCTACAGTGAATACCAATCCATTTTATTTTAAATAAATCAGTTAAAAGGTAGGCGTTTAGTATTATGTATGAAAATTTAGTTCCACGATTTATTCGTTATGTGAAAACAGAAACACGTTCAGATGCAACTAGTGACACGACACCCTCTACACCCACACAAATTGCGTTTGCAAAAGAATTAAAAAAAGAGTTAGAAACGATCGGTATGTCTGATGTCGTCTATAACGAAAGCAATGGATTCGTGATGGCGACGTTACCTAAAAACACTACGAAAGAAGTCCGTTCGATTGGCTTTATTGCACACATGGATACAGCTGACTTCAATGCCGTCGATGTAAATCCGCAGTTTGTCGAGAACTATGATGGTCAAACAACAATTCCGTTAGATGCAGAAGGAAAATATACACTTAACGTGAAGGACTTTCCAAATCTAGCACACTATAAAGGTCAAACACTGATTACGACAGATGGCTCGACTTTATTAGGATCAGATGATAAATCAGGCATCGCTGAAATCATGACTGCGATGGAATACTTACTTTCACATCCAGAAATTGAGCACGGTGAAGTAAAAGTAGCATTTGGTCCAGACGAAGAAATTGGTGTTGGAGCAGATAAATTTGACGTAGATGCATTTGCTGTCGATTTTGCCTACACGATGGACGGTGGACCAGTAGGTGAGTTGCAATACGAGACATTCAATGCCGCTCAAGCGGACATTACGATCTTAGGTAAAAATGTCCATCCTGGAACTGCAAAAGATACAATGATCAATGCGCTTCAATTAGGGATCGATTATCATAATGAATTACCTAAAGATGAAGTGCCAGAAAAAACAGATGGTGAACAAGGATTTTATCATTTAATGGCTTTTGATGGTACGACTGAAGAAGCAAGTTTGAGCTATATCATTCGTGACCATGATCGGACACGTTTTGAAGAGCGTAAAGCGATGATGATGACCATTAAAGATAAGTTAAATCAACACTTTGATCAAGAACGTGTACTGGTCAATGTATTTGATCAATATTACAATATGAAAGAAATTATCGAAAAAGACATGTCGATTGTGACGTTAGCAAAAGAAGCGATGATCGAATTAGGGATTGAACCCATTATCGAACCTGTACGCGGGGGAACTGATGGATCGAAAATTTCTTATTTAGGGATTCCAACACCAAATATCTTTGCTGGTGGTGAAAATATGCATGGACGGTTTGAATTTGTTGCTGTTGAGAGCATGGAAAAAGCCACGGATGTTATCATCAAAATTGTTGAAAATAATGCAAAATAACGTAGAATGAAGGAAAAAGAAGAAACTAGTCAGATGGTTTCTTCTTTTTTTCTAAATGAACCGTAAAAGGAAGGCTTTATTATGGAAACTGTCTTAATTATTTATAACGATTCTTCAGGAAATAACGAAGGACAAAACATTGCTACATCATTAACCAACTATTTACAAAAAGAACAACCTGAGTGGAACGTATGGACTCATGTATCTAACGCGGACACGAATCCAGAAGAGTTACGTGCATTTGCAACCAAACATGATGTCACACGGCTTGTATTTATCGGAGGCGATGGGACACTCCATCATTTGGTCAATACGTTTCGTTCACAAATGGAACAGTATACGGTCGGGATCATTCCAGGTGGGACGGTCAACAATTTTGCTCGCTCATTAAATCTACCGCTAAAACCACAAGGAGTCTTTCCTATTATCGCTCACGGCAGGCCTAAAGGTGTCGATTATGGTGTGATCAATGACAAAGAGGTCATCATCTCTACACTTACGATCGGTTTACTAGCAGATACAGCAGCTCGTGTTAGTCAAAAAGAAAAACAGACGTATGGTCCGCTTGCATTTATGAAACGGTTTTTCAGACTATTACGCAAAAAGAAGCGTTATCCACTAACCATCGAAACACCAACAAAACGTTGGGCAGGAAAATCTTCGTTAGTCACGATCACCATGACCAATTCTGCTGGTGGCTATGTCCATTTTGATGAATCAGCAGCTTCTGATGACGGCCAGATGCACATTACGGTTTTAAAACGAATCAATTTATGGCAAACGATACGTATTTTACCTAAAGTGATTTCTGGTAAATTAGCAGAAATTCAAGAAATCGATTATTTTTCGACCGATCAGGTGACGATTACATCGCAAAAAAACCATGTTCGAACTCGAACAGATGGTGATCCAACTGATGATCTACCGGTGACCATTAAAGTAGTGAAACAAGGGATGCGTGTTTTAGTGGCATCAGATCAAACCGTATGATCAGCTTATATGTTCTGGTGATGAATGGTTGGCTCTTTTTCTTAAAAACAAGAGTTTAAAGAAATGAGACAAAAAGAATAAACCAAAGCACTGTATAGTATAGCTAAACACCTCAGCACTCTGAATAAGGGATACTGAGGTGTTTTTTGATGAATGGACTTTTAAAATTGAAAGTAATCCGTAAGTTAAAGCGATGGTCTTTTTTTTAAGAAAAGGTAAAGTTTAAAGTAGAAGATCAGACGAATTATTTGACCTTTACTGACCATCGAGGTATAGTAAGCTTGTAAGGAAAAAATGTATGACACACGATGGGAGGAATACATCGATGGAAATTGAAAAAATGACAACGACTTTACAAAGTGCTTTAGCTGAAGCACAACAGATCGCGATAACCCGTCATCACCAAGAAATCGATATCGCACATCTTTGGAAGATTTTTTTACAGCCGAATCACTTTGCACGCAATCTATATAAGGATGCCGGTTTAGACGTAGACTTATTTGAACGTGAGATTGACCGTGAGTTAGATAAACTACCTGTAATTGAAGGATCACAAGTGACGTATGGTCAAAATATGAGTCAAAATTTATTTCACTTGTTTACACAAGCTGACCGAATTCGTAGTGAATTTGAAGATGAGTATCTTGCGACTGAGGTTGTCGTATTGGCTTTAATGGATATGAAAAATTATGGACTAACTAAATATCTACTACAACAAGGATTAACCTTAAAGAATTTAAAAGAATTAATTTTACAAATGCGAGGTGGAGAAAAAGTGACATCACAAAACCAAGAAGAAACCTATAAAGCATTAGAAAAATACGGTGTAGATTTAATCGAACAAGTCAAAAATGGAAAAATGGATCCAATTATCGGACGTGACGAAGAAATTCGAGACGTGATTCGGATATTGTCACGTAAGACAAAGAATAATCCAGTATTGATTGGAGAACCTGGAGTTGGGAAAACAGCGATTGTTGAAGGCTTGGCCCAACGAATTGTTCGTAAAGATGTACCTGAAAACTTAAAAAATAAAACAATCTTCTCTTTAGATATGGGTGCTTTGATTGCTGGAGCAAAATTTAGAGGAGAATTTGAAGAACGACTAAAAGCGGTATTGCAAGAAGTGAAAAAATCAGATGGACAAATCATCCTCTTTATTGATGAGATCCATACGATCGTAGGCGCCGGTAAAACAGAAGGCAGTATGGATGCTGGAAATTTATTAAAACCGATGCTTGCTCGGGGAGAATTGCATACGATCGGGGCAACTACACTTGATGAATACCGTCAATATATGGAAAAAGACAAAGCATTGGAGCGTCGTTTCCAAAAAGTCTTAGTAAAAGAACCAACTGTCGAAGACACGATTTCTATTTTGCGTGGTTTGAAAGAACGCTTTGAGATTCATCACGGTGTGAATATCCACGATAATGCCTTAGTTGCAGCAGCTACATTATCGGATCGATATATCACAGACCGCTTCTTACCAGATAAAGCCATTGATCTGGTCGATGAAGCTTGTGCGACGATTCGAGTGGAAATGAATTCGATGCCGACTGAATTAGATCAAGTAACACGTCGTTTGATGCAATTAGAGATCGAAGAAGCAGCTTTAAAGAAAGAAAAAGATGATGCTTCTAAAAAACGCTTGAATTCATTACAAGAAGAATTGGCAAACTTACGTGAAGAAGCCAATACGATGAAGATGCAGTGGGAGACCGAAAAAGAAGAAGTCAATGCCATTTCAACCAAACGGGCTGAAATCGACCGCGCTCGCCATGAATTAGAAGATGCTGAAAACAACTATGATTTAGAACGTGCTGCTGTTTTGCGTCATGGAACGATTCCACAGTTAGAACAAGAGTTAAAAGATTTAGAAGTCAAAAACCAACAAGAGATTTCACGAATGGTACAAGAATCAGTAACGGACAATGAGATCGCTACCGTTGTTGGTCGCATGACTGGAATTCCAGTCACAAAATTAGTTGAGGGCGAACGCGAAAAATTAATGAAATTAAATGAGACATTGCATTTACGCGTGATTGGACAAGATGAAGCGGTTGATGCAGTAAGCGATGCTGTCTTACGGTCTCGAGCAGGCTTGCAAGATCCAAATCGTCCACTCGGCTCATTCTTGTTCCTAGGGCCAACTGGTGTCGGAAAAACAGAACTGGCAAAAGCGTTAGCTGAAAATCTTTTTGATTCACAAGAGCATATGGTTCGCATCGACATGAGTGAATATATGGAAAAACATGCGGTCTCTCGTCTAGTAGGTGCACCTCCAGGCTATGTCGGATATGAAGAAGGGGGACAATTGACCGAAGCGGTACGTCGCAATCCCTATACGATCGTGTTATTAGATGAAATCGAAAAAGCACACCCAGATGTCTTCAATATCTTATTACAAGTATTAGATGATGGTCGTTTGACGGATTCTAAAGGACGTGTAGTAGACTTTAAAAATACCGTCATGATCATGACAAGTAATATTGGTTCACAATTATTACTTGAAGGTGTGACAAGCGAAGGGAAAATTCCAGAAGAAATCAAAGAGCAAGTCTTAACGATTCTTCGAGGTAGTTTTAAACCAGAGTTTTTAAATCGAATTGACGATACGATTTTATTTACACCACTAAGTTTAGATAATGTCGTGGGGATTGTCGATAAACTCGTTTCTCAAGTAACAAAACGTCTTGAGCATCAAGAAATCTATCTAACATTAAGTGATGAAGCGAAACGCTGGATTGCCAATGAAGCGTATGAACCTGCTTATGGTGCACGTCCGTTGAAACGATTTATCACTAAAGAAGTCGAAACACCACTAGCAAAAGAGATTATTTCTGGTCGAATAACACCAAAAACGAACGTTACGATCGAATTGTTAGAAGGAAATTTAGTATTTGAAAATACACCGATTGAAGATTAGATGAAGAGTGAGCATACGATAAAATAGTTGCTCTTCTTTTAAAAAGGATGCTATACTGAATATGCGAAATGAGATAAGTGTTCGATGAGTAATAAAAGCCACCCCTATTGCGAGTAGGGGTGGCTTTTTTTTGCGCTAGCTGCGATTCTAGCGTATGGGTTAGCAAAGCAACTTGCTTAGTCATCGTCTTTCTCGTCTAACCAATGAGAAACTAGTTGAATTACTAGCCCAACGAAAAGTGGCGCGATAACCAATGAGATAAGGTCTTTCATGAGTAATACCCCCAATTGGGGCAAGTTGCCAATTATGAGTATAACATAGAAATGAAGCTAGTGATCAACCAAGCTTGAACCCTTTCAAGGAATCAATGATCTCATCGTCAGTGATACCGATGTAGCGTTTTGTTATTTCTTGAGAACTATGGTTAAAGATCATCATGAGTGTTGCGATATCATGAGTCTTTTTATAAAAATGGTAGCCAAATGTCTTACGCAACGTATGGGTTCCAATATCATCACGACCCAATTTTTCAGCAATCTCACTATACAATTGATAGACTCTTTTTTCGCTAATGTGACGACCTTGTTGTCGACTAGGGAACAGCCAATCCTCTGCTTTCATCTCTTGTGTATACGCCTCGAATTCTTCGCGTAGACTATCGATAAAGATCGCTTTTTTCTTGCCCGTCTTTTTTTCAATGATCATAGGCTTTTTGACATGACGGATATCACCGACTTTTAAAGATACGATATCTGAAATACGTAAACCATTATTGATACCAAATAAAAATAAAAATTGATCTCGTTTATGGTTTGGTGTTCGACGTAACCAAAATTGAAAATCTTGGATTTCTTCGGTGGACCGTAATGGCTCGACTTTATAATTCATAAAATTATCTCCTTAGATAAAAATATTCTGACATATCAATTTTCATTATATAGCAAAAAAATTACTATCTCAAGTTTTACTAGTGTGAAAACCTAGGAAAAACAAGTGTTTAAGATAGCTATTTTATCTAAAATAGCGATGTCAGAATACTCTAACGATTTAACGACAGAGATCTTGTTTTACAATTGATGTAGAGAATCGTATGAAAACGAAAAAAGAGTTGTGACAGAAGTCTGTCACAACTCTTTTAAAAATAATCACCGAAATAAGCTTCCATATCCGGAATGATTCGTTCTAAGGTCAATAAGGTTTCTTGTGTGGTATGCAAACGCTCGATTCTAGCTAAGTAAGCTGCACGACGATAGTTCATCATCAAACAGGTTAAGGTTTGAATATCTACAGTCACGGCATCGCCAATGGGTTCATGCCCAATGATCACACGATGATCGATTTCATTATAGGTCAAACTAAAAATACCTGTATTCCACTTTGCAACAGGATCGGTTACGACAAAATGAAACGGGCGGTCAAATGACTTGAATGGATAACGAGCCAAAAATTGGGTAACATCTACAATTCGCGCCATATAATAGGGTTCGATCGTTTCTTTTATCTGGCCGTCTTCTAATAAGAAGGCTAACGGTTCATTTTTATAGATATTGCCTTTCACCCAGTAGATCATTGAAAAATGAGCACTAATAAAATTCCATAATCCGTTACGGGCTTCTTGGGTCAAATAAAACATTTCACGAATGTGGAAAACTTCTTCTGCTACCCAATAAAACAACACACCTTGTGGTTTTTGCTGCGCATCATAATAGATGGCAGCAGTTCGTTCTTCTTCATTTTCATAGCGCCAATATTCTTCCCAGTTAAACGGTGTACGCTGTAAGGCACCATGATTGACTGTTGCAAATTGATCGTAGACTGCAAAAACATCTGGATGATCGACTTCTTGACGTTCTACATAACCTGAGACAGGAACTGTTTCTGGCAATTGCGTGTCTCGAATCGAAAATGTCAATTTATCCGACATGATCTCCCAACCTTTGCGACGATAGTAAGGGATATTATAGGGATAGAGATAAGAGATCCATTGACCATCTTGACGCATTTGATTTAACGCACGTTCCACTAACGCTTGCATGAGACCGTGTCCTGCGTATTCAGGATACGTCCCAACACCAGTTACGCCACCCATTTGGTACATCGTTCCGTGGATGTTGACGGTACAAGGATAGATGGCGATTTGTGAGATTAATTTTTCTTTGTGGAACCAACCGAAAACTTTGGATACTTCTAAAATCGGTTTTTTAGATTTGATCATCTCCCGTTTACTGTCAAATCCACTTTCTTCAATATCTGCTTCTGTAATCTGAAACACATAACTTAGTAATTCATTAAATTGATCCACATCAGTTTCTTCGACATTGCGTATTTCAAACGCTTGACTTGAGTCGATATCCATATTTTCTCCTCCAATTGTTCGATTTCCTACATGAAGTATACCAAAGAATAAAAAGTTTGTTTAGTCCGAGTAGATAAAACACTTTTATTCTTTAGCATGCGTTGGTATAATAAGAAAAGTTGATTAAAGAAATGAAGGAGTAACTATGCATACACTAGAAGAAATGAAACAGCGCCAAGAGATGATACGAAACTTTTCGATCATTGCGCATATCGATCACGGCAAGTCGACCTTAGCCGATCGGATTTTAGAAAAAACGAATACTGTTTCTTCACGCGAAATGCAAGCGCAATTATTAGATTCAATGGATCTAGAGCGTGAGCGTGGAATTACGATCAAATTAAATGCAGTTGAATTAAACTATACCGCTAAAAATGGAAAAACGTATATTTTTCACTTGATCGACACTCCTGGACATGTCGATTTCACCTACGAAGTCTCTCGTAGTTTAGCTGCTTGTGAAGGTGCCGTTTTAGTAGTCGATGCGGCTCAAGGAATTGAAGCGCAAACGTTGGCGAATGTCTACTTAGCCTTAGACAATGACTTAGAGATTTTGCCAGTTATCAATAAAATCGATCTTCCTGCAGCAGATCCAGAGCGTGTTCGTACTGAAATCGAAGATGTGATTGGAATCGATGCAAGCGAAGCGGTATTGGCTAGTGCAAAAGCGGGAATCGGAATCGAAGAGATTTTAGAACAAGTCGTTGATCTTGTGCCTGCACCGCAAGGAGATGTTGAAGCACCATTAAAAGCATTGATCTTTGATTCAATTTATGACGCTTATCGTGGGGTCGTATTGAATATCCGGGTAATGGATGGTGTGGTAAAACCAGGTGATAAGATCCAAATGATGAGTAATGGGAAAACATTTGAAGTCACAGAAGTTGGTATTTTTTCACCAAAAACTATCAAGCGTGATTATCTAATGGTCGGAGATGTAGGCTATATCACAGCTGCAATCAAAACGGTTCAAGATACACGTGTGGGAGATACTGTGACACTGGCGAATAATCCAGCAACTGAAGCTTTAGAAGGGTATCGTCAGATGAACCCGATGGTCTATTGTGGATTGTATCCAATCGATACGTCTCGTTACAATGACTTGCGTGAAGCATTAGAAAAACTACAATTAAATGATGCCGCATTGCAATTCGAACCTGAAACGTCTCAAGCCTTGGGATTTGGGTTTCGTTGTGGGTTCTTAGGACTCTTGCATATGGATGTTATCCAAGAGCGTTTAGAGCGTGAATTTAATCTGGAGTTGATCACGACAGCACCATCTGTAATTTATCATGTCAATAAAACAGATGGCACACAAATGACCGTGGACAATCCGGCAGATTTTCCAGAACCAGTTACAATCGATAATGTAGAAGAACCGTATGTCAAAGCAACGATCATGGTACCAAACGATTATGTTGGCGCTGTAATGGAATTGTCTCAACGTAAACGTGGAGATTTTGTGACGATGGATTATTTAGATGATTATCGTGTGAATGTCGTTTACGAGATTCCATTATCAGAAATCGTCTTTGATTTCTTTGATAAACTAAAATCAAGTACCAAAGGGTATGCGTCACTCGATTACGAAATGTCTGGCTATCGCCCAAGCCGTTTAGTGAAAATGGATATTTTATTAAATGCTGAAAAAGTTGATGCTTTAGGCTTTATCGTCCATCGTGATTTTGCATTTGAACGCGGAAAAGCGATCGTTGAGAAATTGAAAAAATTAATCCCTCGTCAACAATTTGAAGTGCCGATTCAAGCAGCAATCGGACAAAAAATCGTTGCCCGTTCAGACATTAAAGCCTTACGCAAAAATGTATTGGCGAAATGTTATGGTGGAGACGTTTCACGTAAACGTAAATTACTGGAAAAACAAAAAGAAGGTAAGAAACGAATGAAACAAATCGGATCAGTTGAAGTACCTCAAGAAGCTTTCATGGCTGTATTGAAAATGGACGACGATGAACCGAAAAAATAAATATAAAAAGAAGACGTATCTCATACGTCTTCTTTTTATATTTATACAACTTTTTTGATTAGATTTTAAAAATAACAAATGAACAAAAGGTTGAGAGGTATGAAAAATCAGAGTATAGTAGATTTATACACAAAAAAGCACCTAAGCAGGGCGGTGCTTAGGTACTACGACAAATCGGCAATAAACCTGAATCTCATTGTAATAAAAGGGAGATGTGCAATGTTTTTGATGAGTGTACCGATTTGTCCGTTGGCTTACTTACCAACAATTCGATTGTACACCACTTCACGAATAATAGAAACAAAAACACTAGTCATAAATAAAAAGAAATAAAATAACTGAACAAATCATCAATAAGTGTGTGAAAAAAATCAAAAAAAAGGCAGTAACGCTTCATTTTTGAATATGGTATACTAAGTAAAAATACAACGAGGTGAGTCCGATGACCACAAATAAATATGTCTATCCCCATCCGATTAATCTATATATTATTAGTTATTTGGATATGCCTGTAGATCAATTCTGTGCTTTATATGGATTTATCCAATCCACTGTTGCAACTTGGGTCTCACGTGATCGTAAAGTGGAAACGTTACCTGCTTCTTTTATTTACGCTTTGTCATTAGCCTCTAGTCGCGATATGAGTTTTGTATATGAAAAATTATTGGACTATCAATCAACGTATTTAAAAGAGTTAGAACAAGGGCAAAAAATCAAAAAAGAAATCGAGTAAAATTGTAAAGGAGGAAACGCGCTGTGCGTGATTTTCAACAAGAATTAAATGATTTGGCTTCAGGAAATAAACCAACACTTGAAGTTACACGAGAAGAATTTTTAGTATTTAGAGAGATATGGACCACACGAAAAGACCGTGAGTCTTTTGTAGGTGAAGCACACCAAAACGGCAGTGTCACGTATCGATATCTACCAAAAGTGTAAGTCAATAGTCAATCTTTTGCTCAAATCTTGAAATCAGGATACAATAGAGAAAAGAAAGGACTGATTGAGATGGGAAAATTATTTAGAAATACGAAAACCGGTAAAGTTTTATCTGAAGATGAGTACAAGGATCAGCTTTTAACGAATGCACAAGCCAATGCATATGACATGGGAATGACTGGTATGGACATTTTAGATGATGCTGTTCCAGGAAGTACGATGGATGAATATGAAGAATATTTTGAAGAAGAGTAAAGCTTAGGAGAACATTCCTAAGCTTTTTTTGTATAAATAGACGATCGCCTACCAAGCAAGCTTGATAGGCGATCTAACGATACGATATTTTATTTAAAGTTGCAGCCAAACTATTACTCAAATTCGACTTATTTCTCATTTAAACGACCCATACCCTTAACCTCTTATGGGTCCTTGTAGCTCTAAAACTACGCCAGTTGGAATAAATTTCAGCGAAATATAGAAAAATTGTTGCTAATCTATCTTTTCGTATATACTTATACTAACACAACATATAAAAAATAGATAGGAGAGCATATGGAACTTAAGATTCGCTTAGCAACTGCATCTGATTTGGATGCAATCGATCAACTCATTCAAGATGCGATCATCTCAATGGCAACTAAAGGGCTACCTCAATGGCAAAATGGTTATGGTCCAACTCGTGAACAATTTATAAAAGAAATCGCGCAAAAACAAGTGTATGTCGGGGACTACCAACAAACACTTGCAGCTGTTGCTTCTGTTATCCCAGGGATCGACCCAGTTTATACGAAAGTTCAAGGTGCCTTTCATCAAGATTCACTAACAGAATACCAATCGATTCATCGCTTTGCCATCAATCAGCGACTAGAAGTAAAAGGGTTAGGAAAAAAATGGCTGTCTCTTCTTCTCCAGCTGACTCTTGACCAAAATGGACGGGATATTCGTATCGATACCCATCCATTGAATATTGGGATGCAAAAGGTGATTTTAGCCAATGCCTTTGTCTATTGTGGTACGATCCAATTTCCGATCCCAGATGGCCAACGCTACGTTTATCAATATTTTAAGGAATCACTAGAAAAAACTTGTCACTAAAAAGATTGCTTGATA
The DNA here is from genome assembly GCF_053761865.1 of Enterococcus bulliens. NCBI lineage: Bacteria > Bacillati > Bacillota > Bacilli > Lactobacillales > Enterococcaceae > Enterococcus > Enterococcus bulliens. The sequence goes on along the minus strand of NZ_JBSMXK010000006.1, from coordinate 64,447 downwards.
AGATAAGGTAGAGAAGGATGGTGCATCATGAACAAACGAATGAAAAAGAAAAAAGCATACAAAGCCTATATTAAAGATATTTTTGAAGGATATGAAAAAATGCTTGAAAATCCGGAGCTCGACTCTTTGACGTTTACTTACTTACACGAACAAACTTCATTGACACGAGATGAGCACAAACAAATTCGTTTCTTAACGATCGACAAAGCATAAAAAAGGGATAGAATATCCCTTTTTTATTATTCTAAAGAGGAGGGGACTATATGACATTAGATCAGAACAAGTCTCAATCAGATTTTCACGAAATCAAAGATACTGCGTCATTTCAAGTAGGGTCGATGTTAAAAGAGCTTCAGGAATTTGAACAGGCAATCAAAACAGAAAATATTCCAGTGATCTATCGTATCTATAAAGGGCGCTTACATAATGAGATCAACGCTACTGCCAACCAGCATCATGAAATCGATGAATTGCTGATGCAAAAAATGCATGATCAATTTACAGCGATGTTTCCGTTTATGACATTGATCTCACGACCTTCTGCAACGATTCAACAGTATCAAATGGACCAGTATTATCATGAACGTGCCACGATCGTTTTAGATGCAAGTGAGCCAAGTGTTTTCATTTTACCAAGTGTAGAAGACGAATGGTTGGCCTATCAAAAAGACCAGCAAGCAGCTTTGCGAACAATTGAGAAAAAGATGGATGAGCTTGATGCACGTGCGATTACCTTAAATGCAGAAGCAGAAGAATTGTCTCAGGAGAAAGCGAAGATACTTGAAGCGATCCAAGCGAAAAAAGAGGAATCAAAAGGGTTCTTTGGTCGCGAAAAACATTCAGAAGAGCTAGAGCGTATGGAGCAATACAGCAAAAGCGTTGATACAAAATTAACTGAAGTCAAACAGTTACTTGCTGATCAAACGACGTTAGCCACTGAAAAAGAAGCCTTGATGCAGACTTATGAACATTTGCGATTAAAACAAGCCATTATTACAAAAGAGTTTCGCTTGATTACGACATACTTCGGTTCATTTGAAGAGATGACGCAACAGCTAGAAGCCTTTTTACGAACCTATGTAAACGAGGAGGAGGGGCACTATGAAATCTGAACCACAAACGAAAACGAGTGATGAGATTGAAGTCATCAAAAAATCAGTTGTCACACTTGAAGAGGTTTCAGCACCTTCGACTTCTACGATTCCATTAGATCAAACAGAATTTGTCGAATATGAGAATGAGAAAAAGGCGCTCCACGAAACAATCTTAGCAAAAATCGAGCAAACAGAAGCCGTCTTAGCTGATTTGAAATTACAAAAATTATTAGCAGAAGCCGACTTCCCTTCACTAGTGAATGCTTTTTGTAAGTTTTCTCCAGATCAAGTGGAAATTTCTGCTACTGCTAAAGCACAATTAGAAGATTATGTGTTGTTTTACTTATTATATCCATTGAAGCAAGGAAATCTACAGAAAACAAGTAACGAACGAGTTTGGCAAGCAAAGCACTTTTTGATTCGATACCAGCTGAAACAAACACATTTGACTTTAGAAATCAAGATCCCAGTGACAGATGCGCGTTTTGATAGTGACTATTTGCCTTTATTTGATCTTGATTTAGAAAATATGCACGTTGACGTATATGAAAAAGAAGTTATGACATTGATTCATTTATGGCACAGTAAGAAGATCTTTTCTCGTAGTCAGCTATCTTTGATCAATTACGATCTGAATCGTTTAATCGCAAACTTTAAAGACTTGAAATTTGAGGTCAAAGAAAACTTTTTAGACAATACGTTGGTCTTGGAGCGACAAGTCACAAGTCCTGTAACGCTTAGTCCCATGATCTTAGATCAAATTTTTATCGTCTTAATGGATAACCCACAATACGATCTTCATAAATTGGGTACCCAACATTACCAAATCATTTTAGACCATGGCCAAACGATCGAAATACAACAATCTGAAGATCAGTTGACACTAGCCTTGGATTCAAATAATCGTAAACGATCGATTTTAGATTTTTTTACTCACTATCCATTTTTAGTTCCTTTACTCATCTTATAATAACCAACAAAACAGCTGCAGGCGATGCAGTTGTTTTTATTTAGGAGGATATATGCCAATAGACCAACGTACCAAAGAAGAATGGGATGATTTTACAGAAGAATATTATGAAATCCAACAAGAATCTTTTGCGACCATTACGACAGACATTGCGGACTATTTAACTCAAGTAGGGGTATTGCCGACTCAAGATTTTGTCGATCTAGCAGGAGGGTATGGGAAATACATCCCGGCGATCTTACCTGCTGTAGAACAGTATCACTTAGTCGACTTTTCTAAGAAGATGTTGCAAAAAGCTGCTGAACTTTATTCTAAAGACAACATCCAATTCATCCATACGACCCAATTAGATTTTTTTACGTATTCTGCTTTTAACCAATACGATTGTCTCTTTTCTGCCTTAAATCCTGCGATGAATTCGATAGAAGACTTGATTCAAGCACTGCGTGTAGCGGAACGCTATGTTTGTTTAGTCGATTTGGTCGAAGATACAGAAGAGCTGTTTACGACGATAGAAACGAAGCTCTATGGAAAACCTGCTCCTTCATTTTTAACCACAGTTGTTCAATTTGCAAACGAAAACGGATTGCCTTGGCATCAAAAAGAGTTTACGTATAAACAAACAGAACTACTGGAAAAAAGCTTTGTTCTAGATTATTTTGCACAAGAACTAGAAGCGTTTCCTGAACTTATGACAATGATCGAACATTATTTTTCCGATCAAATAAAAAAAGAATCGACACACACAGTCACATTTTCGCTAGTTGTATTGATTAAATAGAAGAAAGAGAGGTAAGGTGAAATGGATCCCCTTGATTTTTTAGATAAACAAGCACAACAGCAAGTCCAGATCTTACGTTTTTTGATTCGAAAACAACGTCTAGTCTCCATTGATACCTTACTAGACGCATTTTCGCTTTCGACACCGACGATTCAAAAAGCTGTAACGACATTAAAAGAAAAGTTATCCTTATTTGATGAACGAGCAACCCTTTTGGTCTTAGAAAAAACGCAATTACAACTATCCCTACCGGATACGTTTGATCTGCGTGCCTTTTTATACGAGAGTTATTATGCTGAAAGTATCGATATTCATTTAATCGACCAGTTGTATCTTACTAGAGAACTGTCGATTACTAAATTGACATTTGATCTGCAAGTAAGTGAAGCCTCGATCTTTAGACGATTAAAAAAATTGAATCAGTTGCTTGCAGATTTTGATGTGCATTATAAAAATAAAGAGCTTGTGGGCCGTGCTGAGGATTTACAATTATTTTATTATTCATTTTATATGCAGATCTATCCAATCAAGTATTTAGCAAAGCGGTTTTACCGTGAAAGTTTTTTGCAATTACTGACTATCTTTGAATCGGTACTGATCATTCAATTCACACCCATCCAAAAGACAAAACTAATGATATGGTTAAGCGTGATGGAGCGGCTATTGGATATTCGTATCACACACCGGTATACGAAACTACCAGATATCTTTTTCGATTCTCGATTCAATCAGCTGGAACAAGTTTTTTTGCGTTTTTCAAGTCGTTATGCGATGCAATGGCCTAAAGAAGCGATCAGTTGGTTTTATTTATTCTTACAAGCCGAAGGAATCCTTCCACTTCATGAGAATCTATACCATCAGTGGGAAAAGATGGTCACGAATCTATTAACGATTTTAAAGGTTACAACGAAAGAAGAGGGGATGATCCAGCATTTAATGCGGATTCATTTATATATTGCGTACCAAAAAATGATTTGGCAACCTCAGTTTTTAGGAACACCAAGATTATCCGATACACAGCCGAATCAATTCCATGAATTGATGGAAGAAGTAGAGGCATGGATTCCTTCGCGATTAAATACGTTAAAATGGGAGTACCTCGACCATGAATATGCGCGAATCCATGCATTTAATCAACAACCACAACAGCAAGAAGTTCATTTGACGTATGCATTAATGATGAACGATTATTTTTTACAAGCAGAAACCAAACAGCTTTTGACCCAACTAAGCCAACAACTCAAAATCAAATTAAGGGATACAGATTGTAAACACGCAGATCTTTTGATTACAACGGAAACGTTTGAGTTGAATGAAACACAAGCAACAGTGTATTTGTCTGTTTCCAAATGGACAACTTATGATAAAGATCAGCTAATCCAGCTGCTGACTACATTAAAACGACAAAAAGGAGTGGACGTATGAGAGTAGTGATTATAGGTGCTTCTCATGCCGGGATCAGTGCGGCAACGCAACTTAAACAGTTGAATCCAAAAATTGATGTGGTTCTAATCGAAAGAACGCATAGTCTAGCCTATCTAGCGAGTGCACTACATTTAATATTAGCTGATCAATTGGAGACATTAAAGCAAGGACAACGAATGACACTTGATGAACTGATTCGTTTGAATATCCATGTCATGCTCGATACGAATGTAACTAAAATTGATCCCAAACAAAAGACCGTTACGCTAAACACTATAGATGAAACTGCGGAGACCTTAAGTTATGATTGCTTGATTTTAGCGATGGGGTCGACCCAACCGCAAATTCCAATTGAATTTCAGACAGGGGAGATCACGACATATAAAAGTTTTAAAGCTGCAACACGGGCACTCGAAAAATTTGAACAAGTCGATCAAGTTGCTATTATTGGCGCAGGATTGATTGGATTAGAACTTGCAGATGCATTAAAAAATCAAAAAGAAGTTGTATTGATCGATAGAATGAATGATGTTTTATTTCGCTACTTTGATTCAGAGTTAACGCATATTATCAAAGAACATCTTCGTCAAAATGTTACGATTTACTTAGGTGAGACGATTCAAAAGATCGTTAAACATGACAAGACACAAGAGATTCATTTACGTGAAAAACAACTGATGACTCAAGCAATCGTATATGCAGTAAATCCAAGACCGACGATCGACCTAGTCGCAGACTTTTTAGAAATCACACTGGATGGAACGATCAAAACCGATGCGTTTTTGCGAACTTCAGACGAACATATTTATGCGATTGGGGACTTGATCTCATTACCTTTTAAAAATACTCAAGAAACCAGTTATATTCCTTTGTTAAGTAATGCCATCACGACAGGATTGGTTGCAGCCCAAAATATCGTACTTGGCAATCAATTGATATGTCCTAGTGTGCAACGTACAGTTGTATCTAGTTTCTTTGGACTACACGTAGCGTCTACTGGAATTACACAAGAAGAAGCGCCTTATTACGGTATTTCAAGTGATTCTTATACGAAAACGTTCCATTTGCACGCGCATAAGCAACCAAAAAAAGCATTTGTGACCTTAAAACTAGTCTACAAAACAGATACTAAGCAATTAATTGGTGGTCAATTGTTGACCGATTCGAGTCACTATGTCGATTGGATTGATTTGATTTCACTAGCAATCAATCAAGAAACATCGATTGATACATTAGCTGTTATGGATTTTTATTTTCAGCCATTGTTTAACGAGCCGATTCATCCAGTTAGTCAAGTTGCGCTGGCTATTTTAGCAAAAAATCCAAACACGTAAAATATTTTTACGTGTTTGGGTAATTTAGAGACCTTAAACCTACAAATATCGAGTAAAAGGAGGGCTTAATAAATGGAATTTATTATTTTTATTTTAGTTTACATAATATACATTATAAAAAGTTATAAGCAAAATAAAATATCATCCTCTTCTTTAAAATTTTCCACTATTTTAATTTAATTTGGGCTTTTTTTACGATTTACGTAAAAAAATTTTAGCAACAAAAAAATCTGTCGCATATGCGACAGATTTCGTTTAAATAATCAATCCTACGATAATTGAACTCAAAAAACTAACTAATGTTGCTGAACCTAGAATTTTTAATCCATGTTTAGCGATCAAATTAGATTTTTCTTCATTTAAACCTTTAACTGCACCAGATAATACACCAATTGATGAAAAGTTTGCAAATGAAACTAAAAATACTGAAATGATTGCTAACGAACGTTCAGAAAAATGCCATTCCTGAGTGGTTAACTGTGTCATAGCAACAAATTCATTTGTTGCTAATTTTGTCGCCATCAAACTTCCAGCGTCAACGGATTGATCCCAAGGAATACCTGTTAGGAATGCTAATGGTGCAAATACATAGCCTAATAATTGTTGGAAACTAATTCCGATAAAATGCATAAATAGCGAATTAATAAAGGCAATTAATGCCACAAATCCAATCAACATAGCCGCCACTGTGACCGCTACTTTGAAGCCATCTAGCATGTATTCGCCCAACATTTGAAAAAAAGTATGTTCAGAATCTTCTTTTGTTTCTAATTCATCTTTTTCACTTGGATCTAACACATAGGGATTGACGATCGAGCTGATAATAAAACCGCCGAATAAATTTAAGACAACAGCTGTAATAACATATTCAGGCTGAATCAATCGCATATAAGATCCCATAATAGACAACGAGATTGTTGACATCGTTGAAATTCCAAATGTCATCATGCGACGTTCACTTAAAAAAGTAAGCTCTTTTTTTAACGTGATAAAAACTTCAGATTGTCCTAATACAGCGGATGCGATTCCATTGTATGATTCTAATTTTCCCATCCCATTGATTTTTTGCAAACCAAGTCCAACATATTTCATGAAAAATGGTAAAATTTTGATATAGCGTAAAATCCCAATCAATGCTGAAATAAACACGATCGGCATGAGCACTGTTAAGAAAAACGGTGCACTCCCCTTATTGGCGATTCCTTGAAACACAAAATTAACACCCTCATTCGCGTCATCTAATAGCTCAGTAAATCCATTTGATAATGAGCCTACTAACGCTGTACCAGAAGATGTTTTTAATAAAATAAACGCCAGAATAACTTGTAAGATAAACATCCGTAAAATCGGGAAATACCGAATATTTTTTCGATCGGTACTCATCACATAAGATACTACAAAAATACTACATAAACCTAAAATTGCCATCAAGTAATTCAAAAACATGCTCCTTTACCTTTTCATAATCTTATAAAGATTACCACTAAGTCTTCTTAAATTCAATTAAGTTTCTGAAAAAAATAACTTCGATGAGAAAAGATTTAGATTTTCAAAAAAAGTCCTCTATAGAAATCTCTACAGAGAACTTAAAATAAAAGAATAAAAATAATAGCTTAAATTATTGTGCAGAAATCGCCAACCCAATGGCTTTTTCGCCTAAATGGGTCCCGATAACAGGACCGAAATGACCAATTTCAATTGTGGCATCTGGATATTGCATTTGCAGCTTTTCTTTTTCGATTTTTGCAAGTTCTAAATTATTGGCGTGAATAACATATAATTTAATCGGTGGAGCCATTTCTTGTTTTCGTAAGCCAATTACCGCTTCTGCTCGTTTGAACGCTTTCTTACTAGAGCGGATTTTTTCAAACAATACGATCTTACCTTCATCAAATGTCAAAATCGGTTTAATCTTTAACAACCCCGCAACTAGTGCAGCACCATTAGTCAATCGGCCCCCACGTACTAAATTATTTAAATCTTCTACAATTAAATAAGCGTACGTATTGGCGCGAATATGATCTAAATGGGCAATAATTTCTTCAATTGATGCCCCCTCACCCCATAAATCAAGTGCAGATTCAACCATATGGCCCATGGGCATACTTGTAATCTTTGAATCGTAAGGAATGATTGTGACCCCATCAAAGTCATCTTGAATACTGTGCAATGTTGAAATAAATCCTGAGATTCCAGAAGATAAATGAATACTTAAAATAGTGTCATATCCTTTTTCTTTAAGGTCTTCATATAAGCGAATGGTCTCCCCTAGCATCGGTTGGGAAGTTGTAGGGAATTCTTTACTATTATTTAACAACGAATAATACGCATCAGGTTCAATATCGATTCCTTCCAAATACGTTACACCATCTAAAATAACCGGAATCGGCAATACATATAGATCTTGATGCTTACGTACTCTTTCTGGAATAAAAGCGGTACTATCCGTCACTACGGCTAATTTCATCTTGTGTCCTCGTTTCAAACAGTTTTTAAACATTAGCTATAATATAGCACAAATTGTTTTTGTTTCAAAATAGATTCCTGTTAATTTTAATTGAAACTAAATGAAAGCTACAGAAACAACTCATACTTGAGTCTCTGTAGCTTTCACAATCGTATATGGACCAAACACTTTGACTATAGCTCCTAAGGCTAATAGCTCAGCTAAGGCGTAATGAACCAATTCTTTCGTATCGATCCAAAGATCAATAATAAAATAATATTGCCCTAAACTAGTTTTTAATGGCCGAGACTCGATTTTAGTTAGATCGATATGTCGCCAAGCAAATGTGGCTAAAATTTGGTGTAATGCACCTGCTTGATTAGTGGGCATGGTGATAAATAAGGTTAGTTTTTGATTATCAGCTAATTCAGGCTGTTTTGGTGCTTTCTTTACAACCCAAAAACGAGTCTGATTTTTATCATTATCTTGGATATCGTGTGCAACGATAGGCAAGTGAAACGCACTTGCTGCTTCTTTTGAGGCAATCGCAAGTATCGATTCATCTTTATGGTTGGCTACGTATTCAGCAGCATACGTCGTAGAAGGAGTTTCCTTTAATTCGATATTAGGATAATGTTGGCGTAAGTATCCTTGAGATTGTGCAAGTGCTTGTGGATGGGACAAAATGACCTTAGGAGCATCACTAGTCCCCATCAATTGCTGTTTAATAGGTAGAATGACTTCTGTTGCGACAGTCAATTGCGTACTTTTAAATAAATAATCCATACTAGTATGAACAGAACCTTCTAATGAGTTTTCAATAGGGATCACTGCATACTCGATTTCATCGCCAGTTAGCCCTTCTAAACAAAGGGTGATACTGTGAAAAGCTTTTTTCTCTTCGATTGGAAAAAGATAGTCTGTCGCTTGATATGTAAACGAGCTTTTTGGCCCTAGATACCCAATCATCTTCTCCCCTCCTTTTTTAGTTGTTTGATAATCGATGCTACGATTTCACTTGGAGTTTGTGTTGTGGTATCTACAGTAAAGGTCGCTACTTCTTGATACAAGGCCATACGACTTTCGTATAACGCTATCAGAGCTTCTTTCGGTCGTTGTGCTAAAGGACGGACGGCTTGTTCATCTTTGGTGATTCGTTCATAAACCGTCTCAGGATCTGCACTTAAATAAATAACCTGTTCCATTTGTTTTAAACGTGTTCGATTGAGCTCTTTTAAGACGATTCCGCCACCAGTCGACAATACAGCAGGTTTTACCATTACTTCTTTTAATACTAGTGACTCCTGTTGTCTAAAAGCTTCTTCGCCAAATGTAGCAAAATAATCTGCGACGCTCATTCCCAGGCGTTTGACTAAGTATTGGTCAAAATCAATAAACGAAACATCGAGCGCATGACTCAATAATTGCCCGACAGTGGTCTTTCCTGCACCCATAAAGCCGACTAAGACAATGGCGTTCATGCAATTGTCTCCTGTGTTACAGCTTTAAAATCATCAAAGAAATGTGGATAAGAAATCGCTACAGCTTCAGGATCATTTAAGGTGATGACTTCGTCGGTTAGTAAGGCGGCGATTTGTAACATCATACCGATTCGATGATCTTTATGACTATCGACTATACCGCCATGAAGTTTAGTTGGCCCTTTAATGATCAAGCCATCTTCAGTCGCGGTAATATCAGCACCCAATTTTTTCAACTCAGCTGCAGTTGCATCAATCCGGTTGGTTTCTTTTACTTTTAACTCTTGGGCGTCTTTAATGACCGTAACGCCTCGTGCTTGTGTGGCAAGTAAGGCAATGACAGGTAGTTCATCGATTAAACGCGGGATGATCTCTCCTTTGATCGTGGTTGCTTCTAACTCAGAAGAGCTGATAACAAGATCGGCCGCTTGATTGTCTTCATCGAGATTACGCATCTCAAGGTTGGCACCCATTTGACTTAATACATCTAAAATTCCAGTACGCGTCGGATTGATCCCTACGTTTTCTAAAATCAACTCACTATTTTTAGCAATCGCCCCCGCGACTAAAAAGAACGCCGCAGAAGAGATATCACCCGGGACCGTAATTTCTTTTGCAGTTAGTTCTTGCGGCCCTGTTACCGTGATTTTAAGACCATCTACATCGATTTTACCGTCAAACTGACGAATCATTTCTTCAGTATGGTTTCTAGAGGCTTCTTTTTCATGAATGACGGTAGTGCCAGTGGCTTGTAACGCAGCAAATAAAATCGCAGACTTTACCTGAGCACTGGCTACAGGCATCGTGTATTCTATCGCTTGTAGTGTATCATTTTGATGGACCGTCAATGGGGCGAACTCACTTCCATCAACCCCTGTGATCGTAGCCTTCATTTTAGCTAAAGGATCGATCACGCGCCCCATTGGCCGTTTCGATAAAGAAGCATCGCCGACTAATGTCGTATCAAAAGGACGTTTAGCTAAAATCCCCATCATCAAACGAGTCGTTGTACCTGAATTGCCCATATCTAAGGGAGCAAGCGGTGCTTTTAAGCCATTCATCCCAACACCTTCAACAGTGATCACGCCATCTTTTTGTATAATGGTTACTCCTAGATCTTGAAAGGCTTTTAATGTACTTAAACAATCTTCAGCTTGTAAAGAATTATGGATCGTTGTGGTCCCATTAGCGAGAGCACCAAACATAATGCTACGATGTGAGATTGATTTATCTGCAGGGACACGAAGCGTTCCTTGTACTTGTTTTGCTTGAGTTAATTCCACGTCATCTACTCCTTTAACTACTCTTTTATCCGACACGGATACGGTGTGTGTTCTTGTAAATAGGCTTGCGCCAATTTTAAATCTGCTTCACGTTTAAATGAGACTTGTAAAATTCCGATAATCTCTTCACGCGTTTCTAAAATCTTAATGTTTGTGATCGAAATATCCGCTTGTGCTAATTTTGCTGTAACATTGGCGATCACTCCTGATTCATCAGGCACATCGATCAAAAGATCGTAAAAACGTGGGATCGCACCAAGTTTATGGATCGGCATCGTATCTCTGGTTTCTTTTGCGGCTTCAAAAAAGTGATGAATCGCCACACGATCTTCTTGTTCTAACCATTCTGAAACTTGCTGCATCTGTTCTTGCCACGAAGTCAACAGAGACAGTAATTGCTGTCGATTGCTTAATAAAATATCGGTCCAAATCACAGGATCAGAAGAGGCAATTCGTGTTAAATCACGAAACCCTCCAGCAGCAAGCTGTTTTGCTCTTGGATGAAGCGCATTAAAGGCATCCGCTTGGTTTACGATCCCAGAAGCGATGATATGCGGTAAATGACTGAGCATCCCTGTAATCTGATCATGTTCGTGCGGTGTTAACGTAATGTATTTGGCATTTGCTGCTTGGTAGAGTGCAAATAGTTCGTTTACACGTTGTTGCTCTGTAGCTGTTTCTGGGGTGAAAATAAAATAAGCATTTTCAAATAATTGTGGATCCGCTGCTAAAACACCGGATTTATGCGAACCAGCCATTGGATGACCACCAATAAAATCAAAATCGACTGCTCGAGCATGCTCTGTGATTTCTGATTTTGCACTGCCGACATCTGTCACTAAAACATTGGGTTTTAGCGTTAAGTCGTTAAGTTGTGTTAAGTAGTCAAAGGTCGTCCGGATCGGTCCTGCTAAAATAATGATATCTGCAAGTGGTGCAACTGTAACGACACTTTTGGCAGCATGCGTAATGATCCCTTCTTCTAAGGCAATCGCAATCGATTGTTGATATTTATCCCATCCATACACCGTATAGTTTGGATGGGATGTCGTAATGATCTTAGCGAGTGAGGCCCCGATCAGGCCTAACCCGATGACGAAAACCGTCTTTTTCATAACTTTTTCTCCTTATCTTTGCTCGTATTTTTAGTATTGAGTAAGATAAGTACGGTAATCGGCTACAGCTTGTACCAGTTCTTCAAATGAATCATGGTTAAATTTCTCTAAGATCTCATTGGCGATCGTTGTGGCTACGACGCTTTCACATACTACACTCGCTGCGGGAACTGCAGTGCTATCTGAACGTTCGACACTCGCTTTGTACGGTTCTTTTGTATCCATATCGACACTTTGTAGTGGTTTGTAAAGTGTTGGGATAGGTTTCATCACACCGCGAACAATGATAACTTCTCCATTGGTCATGCCGCCTTCAAAACCACCTAAATTATTGCTACGACGCGTGTATCCTTTTTCTTTTTCCCAAAGGATCTCATCCATTACTTGTGAGCCAGGACGATTGGCCATTTCAAATCCAATCCCGAATTCGACCCCTTTAAACGCATTGATACTGACAACTGCTTGAGCAATTTTCGCATCTAATTTCGTATCCCATTGTACATAGCTTCCTAAACCAGCCGGCACACCGCCCACTAATACTTCGACTGTTCCACCGATCGTGTCGCCATTTTTCTTCGTTTGATCGATCAAGTCACGAATTTCTTGTTCTACTTTAGGATCGACTACACGAATATCAGAAGCTTCTGATAATTCACGGACTTCACTCACCGTTAATCCATCTGGAATCGTTGCCGCAACTCCACCTAATTTTGTCACGTGTCCGGCAACTTCGATATCCAATTCTTGTAATAATTTTTTCGCTACAGCACCGATCGCCACACGCATCGTGGTTTCACGTGCTGATGAACGTTCTAAGACGTTACGTAAGTCACTATGATGGTACTTCATCCCACCGACTAAATCTGCATGTCCTGGTCTTGGACGCGCGACACGACGCATTTTCGCTTCTTTTTCAGTTACTTCTTCAATACCCATGACTTTCGTCCAGTTTTTCCAGTCTTTATTTTCAACGACTAAAGTTACAGGCGATCCTAACGTTTTTCCATGACGAACACCTGAAGTGATGCGTACTTGGTCTTTTTCGATCAACATTCTTCCACCACGTCCGTAACCAGTTTGGCGTCTACTTAATTCTTTATTGATATCTTCTGGGCTTAGGGGCATTCCTGCGGGTAATCCTTCAATAATCGTTGTTAACTCTGGTCCGTGTGATTCTCCTGCTGTAATAAATCGCATGTCTACATTCCCTCCATTTGTAAAAACTGATCCATTTCATCGACTGGGATCGTTTCAATTCGTGCTTTTCCTAGTGTATCTAAGACAATAATTTGTAACGTTGCGCCACGTGCTTTTTTGTCATTGGTAATCGCTTGTACCAAATCGTCCACTGCAATCGGTAAAGACAAGCTAGTGGGTAAGTGGAATTTTTCTAGCATCGCGATAATTGGTTGAATCAGTTCAGTAGGCATCAACGCTTGCTGACTCGCTGCTTTACTCATCCATACCATACCGATCGCGACAGCTTCCCCGTGACTAATGATACCATAACCAGCATTTTTCTCGATCGCATGGCCTATGGTGTGGCCAAAGTTTAAGATCAAACGAATGCCATTATCAAATTCATCTTCTTCGACGACAGTTTGCTTGACTTTCAACGCTTTGATAATGACAGACTCCACATGATTCAATAGATCAAATTCATCTTGGTAACGTTCAAGTTCTTGCCAAAGAGTCAAATCCGCAATCGCAGCCGCTTTGACAATCTCTGCAATTCCTTCACGTAAGCGTCTAGGTTCTAGTGTATCTAAAACATCAGGATCAATCAAGACAGCATCAGGTTGATAAAACGAACCGACTAGATTTTTAGCCGTTTTCGTATTGACCGCTGTCTTGCCCCCAATACTTGAATCGACTTGGGCCAATAAGCTAGTGGGGACTTGTGCAAATGAAATCCCACGCATATAAGTCGAAGCTACAAACCCAGCTAGATCTCCAATGACTCCGCCACCTAACGCGACGATACCATCTGAACGAGTAAAGCCTGCTTGAGCTAACTGTTCATATAAATGTGTCGCTTGAGTAAATGATTTACTCTCCTCGCCTTCTGGTATTGTTAACATTGTTGGAGTAAAGCCTGCGTCACTCAATGAGGTAAAGACCGTTTCTGCGTAAAGGTCACCGACACGGTTATCGGTAATGATCGCGACTTGTTTTGGTTTCCAAACTGTTTTTAAAAAGGTGCCAAAAGTATGGAGTGTGTTGCGTTTGATTTGGATAGGATACGTATGATCTTTTGTATGGATCGTTAACATGAAACTCCTCCTTTTATAATGCGCGAATCTGTTGCATCGCGTCCACTAAGATATCGACTTCTTGCATCATACGTAAATAAGTTTTTTCATTTAACGATTGTGGACCATCTGACCAAGCATTTTTAGGATCAGGATGAATTTCGACAATCATTCCATCTGCACCACTTGCCACCCCTGCACGTGCCATTGGAGGTACCAGATCCCAAACACCTGTACCATGACTTGGATCGACGATGATTGGGAAGTGACTCAATTGTTTGATCAATGGTACGGCACTTAGATCAAAAGTGTTACGTGTTGCTGTTTCATAGGTACGGATGCCTCGTTCAATGAAAATGATGGGGCTTTTTCCTTCAACTGCGATGTATTCTGCTGCATTCAACCATTCTGAGATCGTACCGGAAATTCCACGTTTTAAGCCGATCGGTTTTCCAGTTTTTCCTACCGCAGAAAGTAATTTAAAGTTCTGCATGTTGCGTGCGCCGATTTGTAAAATATCGCTATAGGCTGCGACCATATCGATATGCGCTTCATCCATCACTTCGGTAATGACTTTCATGCCAAATTCATCGGCGGCTTGTCTAATGTATCGTAAGCCTTCTTCTTCTAATCCTTGGAACGCATAAGGAGACGTTCGCGGTTTAAACGCACCCCCACGTAAAATCGTCGCCCCGCCTTTTTTAGCGATAGCGGCACATTTGCGAATTTGATCTAATCCCTCGATCGAACAAGGTCCAGCCATGGTAACAAAACTACCATCGCCGATTTTAACGCCATCCACATCGACTATAGTGTCATCTGGATGAAATTCACGAGAGGTCAGCTTATACGTGTTGGTAATACGGACAACGTCTTCTACGCCCTCATAAATTTTAAACGCTACATCTTGTAAGCTTCGTGTATCGCCGATCAAGCCTAATACAACTTGGTTACTTCCTGAATTGACTTGTACCGTTAAGTCTAGATCTTCTGCTTTTTTGATCACAGTCTCAATTTGGGCTGTTGTCGCATGTGGGTTCATAATAATAATCATTTTGTTTCGCTCCTTTAGTGGGAAATAATTTCTGTCGTTAACCAATTTGTGATCTCGTCAATGGGCATTGGAGTTTTAGTCCATAATTCAAACGCTAAAGCACCTTGGTGAATCAACATTCCTAGACCATTTTGAGTCGTACAACCTTGTTGTTTAGCAAATGTTAACAAAGCCGTTTCATCAGGACGATAAATAATATCGACCACATGTAAAGTGCTCTTTAACGTCATGGTGTTCGCTAATACCATTTTACCTTCATAAGGATGCATGCCTAGAGCACTTGTATTCACAAGTAATTGACTTTGGTCGAGTGCATCCTGAACCAAGTGTTCTTCTTTGAGATCAATTAAGTTGATCGTACACTTCGTTACGGCTTCGATACGTGCCGCATGTTGTTTAAACGCTTGAAATGAGTCACTATTACGATTGACCACGTGGATTTTTTTTGCACCATCTAGCGCACATTGTGCAACAATCGCTAAAGCCGCTCCACCACAGCCCAATACCGTCATGGTACTGTCTTCAATCGTAACATTTTGATTGAGCGCACGGATAAAGCCTTTGCCATCTGTGTTGTAGCCAGTCAATACACCATGATCATTTACGATCGTATTGACCGCTTGGATCAACTCGACTTCTGGACTGACATGGTCAAGATAAGGCAAGGCCAGTTGTTTAAAGGGCATTGAAAGGTTGACACCAAGTAAGTGTAAATAGCGAATACTTTGAATCGCACGTGTTAGAGTTGCTTCAGTAGCCTCTATTTCAAAGGCAAGATACCGCGCATCGATATTTGCAAGTTCAAATGCTCGATTATGCATCAATGGAGAGATGCTGTGCGTCGCGGGATTGGCAAAAATCGCTGCCAAAGCGGTCTTTCCAGTAATGATCATATCAACAGTCCTTTCTAAAAATATAAAAAAGAGGTACTCACCAAGATGAATGATCATCTATAGTGAATACCTCGATACTTTTTGTGTACAAAAATAAGTATAAAAGTTTTAAGTTAACCACTATAGATAATTCTTTATCTATGTGGCAGCATATCTTAAGATCCCTAGCCATCATAGATACAAACGAGTCTGTTTGTATCCAAGTCTGAATACAAACCTATCTAAAATAGCTAAAGTAATATTTATTCAGTTGTGTAAGAGTGCATGTCGAATTGTTCATGTGTATCGCTCCAAACTGATTAAGATGTTTTTAGTATAGTGACAGTTGATTTGAAAGTCAACTGTTTTTTTGTATTTTATAACAAGTTCTGATTAAAGTGTCTAATAAGATGATTCAAAAAAGCTCAACAAGTCCAGTAAAGTCAACTGTTTTTTCGCTTCTTCATCAAAATCACGTACAATTTTTCCTTTTTCCAAAACAATCAAACGATTGCCATACTGCAAGGCATCTTCCATTCGATGCGTGATCATCAAACAAGTCAATTGTTGTTCGCGTACTTTTTTTTCAGTTAGTGCCATCAGTGATTTCGATGTTTTCGGATCTAAAGCTGCTGTATGCTCATCTAATAATAATACATCGGGCGTCGTTAAGGTCGCCATAAGTAAACTCAAGGCTTGACGTTGCCCTCCCGAAAGATTCCCAGTTGGTGTATCTAAATGAGTTTCTAAGCCGTTGCCGACCTCTTGACACATCGCATAGAATTGCTCTCTTTGACTCGCTAGACGACGCAACCGTAGCGGGCGTTTTTTGCCGCGAAATTGAGCTAAAAGTAGATTTTCAGCAACGGTCATGCGAGGCGCGGTCCCAAGTTTTGGATCTTGAAAGACGCGGGCTAAAAATTGCGCCCGTTTTTCTTCGGAATAACCTGAAACGTCTTGTCCTTTGATCAGTACTTTCCCGCTACTTAACGGTAAATTTCCTGAGATCGTATTAAATAGTGTACTTTTACCAGCACCATTCCCACCTAAAATCGTAACAAACTGTCCTGTTTCTACCTGAAAATCGACGTGGTCGAGTAATACTTTTTCATCTTGGGTCCCATTATTTATGCTTTTCGTCGCTTGTTGTAATTCAAGTTGCATTATCGCTCACCTGCCTTTTCAAATCCTGTGTTTAAACGTAACGCTTTTTTCAATTGAGGTACCATCAAACAAATCGCTAAAATGATTGATGAGAAGATCTTCAAGTATGTGGTATCAAAACCAAGCTTGATCACAAGTAAGATCAAGAGCTGATAAATGACACTGCCGATGACAATGGCAAGCAAACGCTCTAAGAATGTCAATTCGCCATATAAGACTTCCCCAATAATGATCGAAGCCAATCCAATGACGATGACACCGATTCCTTTATTCACATCGGCATAGCCATCATTTTGCGCAATTAAGGCACCGGATAACGCAATAACCCCATTAGATAAGACTAATCCCATGATCTTCATGCGATCCGTTTTGATCCCTAACGAGCGGGCCATATGCTCATTATCACCGGTCGCGATGTAGGCTTGTCCTAAATCGGTTTGAAAGAAAAAGAATAAAATGGCTAATAATAAAACCAATACGATGATCCCTAATAACACCGTGTCAAAATACTTTGGCAAATGCAATCCGCTAAAGTAATCTAAGATTCTGGGCTGATTCAATAAAGAAAGATTCGGTGTCTGCATGACAAACAGCATGACCGAATTTAGCCCCGACATCACTAAAATTCCTGCTAATAAAATGGGGATCTTGCCCTTAGTATACAATAGACCGGTTACTAATCCAGCAACCATTCCCGCTACTAAACCTAACAAGGTAGCTAAAATCGGGGAAATCCCATGGACGATTGCCGTCACACAGACGGTCCCACCTAAAGGAAATGTTCCTTCTGTTGTCATATCTGGAAAATTCAAAATGCGAAAGGTCATGAAAATCCCTAACCCTAATACACTCCATAAAAACCCTTGTCCAATTGATGAAACGATCATTTACTCCACTCCCTTTACAAGTTCAACGTCTTTTTTTGCTGCAGCAGATAGCGTAATGTGAAAACGATCTGCTTGTGTTTCGTTTAAAATTTTATCGCCTGTATTCACGACCGTAAACGGTAACGGGCTTTTTGGTTGTTCGGTTAAGGTTTTGCCGACTAATTTGGCCGTTTCGACCCCCAGTTCATATTGATTCTGGCCGACAGTCGCTAGGCCTCCTTCCTTTACCATATTGTCAACGGATACGAAAATAGGCAATTCTTTTTTATCGGCTTCTTGAACAACCGTTTGAAAGGCACTGGCTAATCCATTGTCTTGTGGAATATACAACACATCGACAGGTGCCATCCCTTGAATGGTTGTGGCAATTTCATTACTCGAGGCTACAGCGTACGGTTTAACCGTCAGATCTTTCGTTGCGGCTTCTTTTGTAATCGCCTCGACATAGCTTTTTGAATTTTCTTCATTGGCAGAATACAATACACCGATCGTTTTGGCATCTGGAAGCAATTCTTGTAAAAACGCTACTTGGTCCTTGACTGGTGCCTCGTTTTTCACGCCCGTTAGATTTTGATCAGGATGCTCCAAATCGTTGACTAAGCCTGAGCCAACCGGATCAGAGATTCCGGCTGCAACGATTGGGATTTCTGTTGTGGCATTGGCAACAGCCTTAGCCGCAGGTGTTGCGATTGGAATAATGACATCGCTGTTTTCATCGAAAAGTGTTTGACTCATAGTGGCCAATTTACTTTGATCGCCTTGACCATTTAAAAAGTGGATCGTCGTATTTTTTCCATCGACAAAGCCTTCTTTGGCCAATTCATCAATGATTCCTTCTTTGATTTGATCCAATGAGGGATGACTAATATACTGTAAAATACCGATATCATAATGTTTTTCTTGTGATTTGTCCGCAGTCGCTTGTGCTTTTCCGACTAGATAGCCTCCAATGCCGCCTGTTGCGAGTAAAACGACAGCCGCAATCGTTGTGATCATTCGTGTGGTCTTCATCTACTCTCCTCCTACAATCGTTGCTGATTTTTCAATCGCTTCTGGAATGGTAATGCCTAATTTTTTCGCTTGTTCAAGATTTAAAATCGTATCTCCTTTGGTAAAGGTATACACAGGTGTCGTAGCAGGAGAAGCACCATTTAAAATATCGGCGACCATTTTCCCTGTTTGTACGCCTAGATCAAATTGATTGATCCCCACTGTGGCAAGACCACCTTGTTCGACCATCGTATCGACAGATGGAATAATCGGTGTATTGGATTGATTGGCTGTTGCGACAACACTTGGCATCGCATTGGCAATCGTATTGTCTAATGGGATATAAATAAAGTCTGTTTCTTGGCTCATGACTTGAACGGTTTGACTGATTTCATTAGTTGACGGAACAGCATACGTTTTTACGGTGAATCCTAATGCTTCTGCAGCCTTTTTCGCTTCGGCTACTTGGTATTTGGAATTGTCTTCTGCTGAAGAATACAAGATCCCCATTGTTTTTGCTTCAGGTAATAACGTTTTCGCTAACTCGATTTGGGCTTTGATCGGTGCTTTATCCGATACACCGGTAATATTTCCACCTGGTTTGTCCATATCCTTGACCAAATTTGCACCAACTGGATCCGTAACTGCACCTAACACGATTGGAATATCTTGTGTGGCATTGGCTAATGCTTGTGCTGCTGGTGTTGCGATCCCTACTAAAACATCTGCTTGTTTATTGACCAACTGCTGACTCATCGTGGCTAATTTACTTTGATCTGCTTGGCCATTTTGGAACAATAGTTCTAAGTTTTTTCCTTCTTCATAGCCATTGTCTTTTAATCCTTGAATAACGCCTTTATAAATGCTGTCTAAAGCAGGATGGCTGACATATTGTAAGATCCCAACTTTTTTAATAGCAGTACTGGTTTTGGTACTGGTTTGATTGGCTGAGCCTACTCCATACCCAAAAAAGGTGATCAAACACATGCCTAAAATAAAATATGATACCCACAATCCTTTGTTTTTCATTGTATTCCCTCTCCTTTAATCTCATTAGTAATAAAAAAGCAACTGCATCTAATGACGCAGTTGCACAAAAAAACCGCGTAGAGAACGATCTACGCGGAAGATATTTACGATTCCGACATAGATACAGCTTTTAGACTATACTCTAAAAAGTCGTATCTATGGATGAAGTCCATCAATACAACTTATCTACGCCAGTTTTGCCATGTAGGTTGTTGGTTGTATGCGTTCATGGTCTCCACTCCTTCTTGTAATAGTTGTTAAAAATATAGCGCACTTTTTTTGTTTCGTCAATGTTTTTTTTGATCGGTAATGTTCCACATCGGCAAGCGATTGACTTCTGGAATCAATTCGTTTTCTGGATCAGCTAAAGAAGTATACAAGACGCGTTTTTTTTCGACTCCATTTTGAAAGAAGACGAACGTCAATTCTTGGGCAGAAAGTGCATAAGTTTTCGCGATTTGATCTTGATCATATACGATCGGGTACCAGTAGATTTTCCGGTTCATTTCATGTTCTTTTTTTGTTAACAATAAAAAAGCCTCTTGCGTTGTTTTGACTGTAGGTGCACCAAAAAGAATGGAAACAGCCGGTTTATCGTGTACAAATTGAGCTAATGTACCATATGGAATCATCTCCACTTTGGTAGAGGTATTCTCTGGTTCGACTAACGTACGAATTTGTTGATCGCGAATGATCGGTTGACTGATCAACACCGTAAACGTAAGTGCACCTGCACCGATCAAAACAAGTAACGTACAGCCAATGAGTTTCTTTGGTGTAATCTGTTGTATTTTAAGCCATTTTGACCACTGATTTGTCCATTTTTTTTGCCAGACAGGGCCTCTGTCCATCTTTTCACCCACTTTATTGCTCATTTCCTAGTTATAGTAGCAATAACAAAAGGGATTCGTCAAGAACTTGTATCTTATTTAGCGAAAGTGGAGAAAGTAAGAAAATTGGTATTCTTTTTTAAATCCGTTATAATAATACCAGAACAAAAAAGAAATGAGGGATGTAAAATGTCATTTGACGGCATTTTTACTCATTTAATGATCGAGGAACTAAAACCTATTTTATTAAATGGTCGAATCAATAAACTCCACCAACCTTATCCTAATGAGGTGGTCTTGGTTATTCGCTCGCAAGGAAAAAATCATAAGCTCTTGCTTTCTGCTCATCCAAGTTATGCTCGGATCCAATTAACAACGATGACTTATGCTAATCCGGATACACCACCTAACTTTATTATGATGTTACGCAAGTATCTAGAGGGTGCAATTTTAACCGAAATCAGCCAATTAGAAAACGATCGTGTAGTCCATTTTACGTTTAGTAAACGCGACGAACTCGGTGATCTTCAATCGATCGTACTCGTTGTTGAACTGATGGGACGTCATTCTACGATTTTATTATTAAATCAAGAAACTGGAAAAATATTAGATGCAATCAAGCACATCGGGAGTTCGCAAAATTCTTATCGCTGGTTGATTCCTGGTGCAGACTATATCGCTCCACCAAAACAAGAAAAAGAAAATCCTTATCAAATCAGTGAACTAGAGGCGTTTCATTTGCTTTCCAAACAACATGAATTCACTGCTAAATCGATTCAAGCACTTTTCCAAGGGTTTGGACGCGATACCGCTGAAGAGCTTGCCTATCGCTTAAATAAACGCCCTCAAGAACGTTTAGCTGTTTGGCAAGAATTTTACCATGAGATATCGACGCTTCAAACGAGTTATCTAGTTGAACAAAACCAAAAAGAAGCCTTTCATCCATTTCGCTTTATTTCGGTAGAAAATCAAGCGGATGCACTGACAGCTTTTACTTCGCTCAACGAATTACTCGATGCTTTCTATCATGAAAAAGCCGAAAAAGATCGGGTAAAACAACAAGGTAGTGAGCTAGTTAAAAAAATCGAAAATGAATTAAAACGTAATCAGTTGAAACTGAAAAAACGAGAAGAGACACTAGCCGCTTCTGCTTCATCTGAAGAGCTGCGCCAAAAAGGGGAATTGTTGACGACTTTTCAACATAACGTTACACGCGGTGTCGATACGATCGACTTGCCAAATTATTATATTGAAGATCAACCAACGACGATTGCTTTGGACCCTTCTTTGACTCCGATTCAAAATGCGCAAAAATATTTTCAAAAGTATCAAAAATTGCGTAATGCCGTTAAATTGATCGATGCTCAAATCGCTGAGACCAAACAAGAGATTGCTTACTTGGAGTCAGTGTTGTCACAATTAGAGTTAGCACAACCATTTGAACTGCCATTGATCAAAGAAGAATTGATTGCTGAAGGCTATATCAAACGTCCAACAAAACAAGTCAAACGACAAGAGAAAAAATCACAACCTAGTCGTTATTATGCTAGTGACGGTACAGAATTATTAGTGGGAAAAAATAATTTACAAAATGACCAACTCACTTTACGTACAGCCAAAAAAACCGATTATTGGCTACATGCAAAAAATATTCCTGGATCACACGTCATCATTCGCTCAGATGATCCAAGCGAAGAAACGATTTTGGAAGCTGCTGAACTTGCAGGTTATTTCTCAAAATATCGTCATTCTGCACAAGTTCCGATCGATTGTGTTCAAGTAAAGCATATCAAAAAACCAAATGGTGCCAAACCTGGGTTTGTGATTTACGAAAATCAAACGGCATATTTTGTTACTCCAGAAGAAGCCGTTGTAGCAAAACTAGCTCAAAAACCGATATCTTAAAAAAAGACGCCTTCAAAGGCGTCTTTTTTTAATCAAAGTAATAAATCTCACGACCATTGATCGCCTGTGTAGGACGATTGTTAATTGTAAAATGATGTTCGGGTAAAGTTTTTAAAAAGTCTTCTGATAATGTTTGCACAGTATCAAACACAAACCATTGAATAGGTCCCTTAGTCGGTGGTGTTGTTAATGAACCTTCAAAATGGAATTTAGAAGTTTTTTTCGGTAAAAACACTTTCGGATAAAAAACCAATGTCTCTTCATTTGGAATAAAGACAACATCTGGATCTTTAGTGAAATCACACAATACACCGACAACTAGATTCTCGTTTTTGGCATTTGTGTGTACAAAATGAAATTCAATCGCTTCTTGTTTGCCATTAATTGTATGCTCACTTGGACGATGAAAGTGAATATCTGTTAAGGTGTATCGCGTATTATGAAACTCGACATAGTTCACGTCAGTATTTGGAACATAATGGATTGTATGATTGATCTCTTCTTTGTGGAATGTAGCGTTTTGATAGTGGAATTCAATGTTTTCTGCCTGATGATTTTTAGTCATGTCATACGCATGTGATAACGCGATTGGTGATTGGTAAGAAAATGCTGCTGCTTGCGTAAATTCATCACACAATGTGGCCCATGTTTCGGGTCCTCTGATTTCGTAATCCCAAGTTGTTACATTTGTCATAATTTTTTCACTCTCTTTCAACCTAAACATCTATAAGAGTCTCTACACTCTTACTGTTAGTTTACAATAACTATTGTCATAATTTTAATTTCACGCTTGTTAATTAATGAACAAAAAAACAAGAAAACGCGGTTTAGACGTTTTCTTGTTGCCAGTTTTTCGGATTTTGTTTAAAAAATTCAAGTAATTCGTAATCAGACTGTGTGATTTGTCCTTGTTCTTTTGCAACGTTAATCAAAGTAGTATAATCAGTCAGTGTAAGCAAGGGGCAATTTTCTGCTGCAAATTTTTCTTTTGCTAGTTCTAGTTCATACGTAAAAATAGCAGCGATTCCTAATACATCTGCACCTTCACGTGTGGCAGCTGCTCTGGCTTCTAGAACACTACCACCAGTTGAGATCAAATCTTCGATGATGACCATTTTTGTTCCGGGTTCCAACTTTCCTTCGACTTGTTTTGTTTTCCCATGGTCTTTAGGCTTACTACGAATATAGCTCATCGGTAAATTTAATTCTTGTGCGATAAAAGCTGCATGAGGGATTCCGGCAGTTGCCGTACCGGCGATCATTTCAACATCTGGAAATTGTGTTTTGATTTTTTTTGCCAGTCCTTTTGCGATGATCGTACGTAATTCAGGGTAACTCATGGTCAAGCGATTGTCACAATAAATCGGGCTTTTAATGCCACTTGCCCAAGTAAACGGCTCATTTGGACTTAACGAAACGGCTTGGATAGCTAATAAACCAGTTGCAACTTCTTGTTCGATTGTTTGTTTCATACGATTGCTCCATTCCATTGTTTTTTAATTAGTTGATAAGCAAGATAAGGATCGTTTTTTTGCGTGATCGGACGTCCTACTACAATGCAATTTGCACCGTGCTCGTAAGCTGAAAATGGGGTCATCACACGCGTTTGATCGCCTACAGCATCTTCTGGTAACCGGATACCTGGAGTGACGCATTGAAAATCTGGTCCAGTCAAGCGATGGATCTCTTTGGCTTCTTGTGCCGAACAGACGACACCGTCTAATCCAGCAAGTTGCGTCATCTTTGCTAAATGATATGCGCTCTCATGCACAGAGTTTGCAATTTGTTGTTCATAACTGACCATCGCTTGGGAAGTTGATGTTAGTTGCGTCACAGCAATTAATTGTGGACGTGTTTGATTTGCTTGTTCTGCCCCTTCGATCAAGCCTGCTTTAGCCGCTCGCATCATCTCAACACCACCTAATGCATGGACGTTTGTCATCTGTACACCTAGCGCTCCTAAACGCTTCATAGCATGATATGCTGTATTTGGAATATCGTGGACTTTGACATCTAAAAAGAGCGTATACCCTTGTTCACGTAAGTAGTGAATAATCTGTGGTCCTTCTGCATAAAATAATTCCATACCTACTTTTAAAAATAAAGATTCTTCTTTAGGAAAATGAGCTAAAAATGCTTGAACTTCTTGCTTGTTTGCAAAATCTAAGGCAATAATGGGTCGTTTTTCCATCAATGTGTTCCTCTCACTTCTAAGATTAGTTCGTTTAACGAAGAGATATTGAGTTCATCCATTCGTTTAGGCAATTCTGCGATCAACTTAGGGCAGATATACGGATCAGTAAAATTTGCAGTGCCGACTGCTACTGCACTAGCTCCGGCCATAAACATTTCTAAAACATCGTCTACAGTGTACACGCCACCCATCCCAATGATGGGTAATGTCGTCGCTTTCGCTACTTGATGAATCAGTCGAATCGCAACAGGTTTGATTGCTGGACCAGATAATCCTCCAGTTTGATTTGCTAAGATCGGGCGTCTGGTTTTCAAATCGATCCGCATTCCTAACAACGTATTGATCATTGTAAATCCATCTGCACCCGCAGCTTCAATCGCTTTAGCGATTGGCACGATGTCTGTCACGTTTGGCGATAACTTGGCATACACTGGAACCTTAGAGACTTTTTTTACTGCTTCGATCAATTGAGCAGCTACTGTAGCATCTGTTCCAAAGGCGATCCCTCCATGTTTGACATTTGGACACGAGATATTTAGTTCAATAGCTTTCACATTAGGTACTTGTGAAATGTTTTCGCAGACCGTCACGTATTCTTCCTGACTAGATCCAGCGACATTGGCGATGATTGGCAATGTCGGATGAAGTATTTCTAAATCGGGCAAAATTTCTTTTGTGACGACTTGCAAGCCTGGGTTTTGCAGTCCAATTGCATTTAACATCCCACTTGGAGTTTCTGCCACACGCGGCGTTTGATTGCCGTAACGTGCTTCTTGTGTCGTTGCTTTCACCATTACGGCTCCAAGTTGGCTGATATCATAATAGTTATTGTATTCTTTTCCAAATCCAAAACAACCACTTGCTGGCATGATCGGATTTTTCAATGCTAATCCTGGTAATGAAATCGCTAAACGTTCGCTCATAATTGTACCACCCCAGCTTTAAATATCGGTCCTTCATCGCATACCTTGACACTTTTTTGTGGATTGTCTTGCTTTGGACAAACACATGCGTAACACGCGCCCACACCACACGCCATACGTGCTTCTAGTGACAATTGGACATCGGTAAGTGTACCGTATTGTTGTTCTACAGCTTTTAACAAACCATTATTACCACAACTAAACACTGCATCCGGGCACGTAGGAAGTGAATCGAATAAAACAGAAATCAATCCTGCCTCTCCTAAAGAGCCATCATCTGTAGTCACGCGCGTTTTTCCCAATTGCGCAAACTTATCGAGATGGTAAGAAACAGTTTTTGAGGCAAAACCAAATAGATGGTAGACAGTGACGCCTTTTTTTACTAGTTGTTTGCTTAACTCATAAAGGGGTGGAATCCCAATTCCTCCACCAATAATATAGGCAGTCTGACCAGCGTTTAAGTCATCGATCGAAAATCCATTTCCTAAAGGACCTAATACATCTAATGTACCCGTGGTCAATTTAGCTAATTGAGCCGTTCCTTGCCCTTCCACGCGATAAATCATTTTACACGTTTTCGTTGTCTGATCGATTTCATGGATACTGATTGGTCGGCGCATTAAAAGATCCCCACTAGGAATGCGGATATGTAAGAACTGTCCAGGAACACTCATTTGATTCACGAGTGCTCCTTTCAAGGTCATTTCATAAATATCTGGGGCTAATTGGATTTGATCCACAATCGTCATCATTTCTTGCTTCATCAAACAATCTCCTTTTTAAATAGCATTTGTGGCAAACGCACGTGCTTCCATGACTTTTAAGATCGCATCTGCTGTATCTAATGAAGTCAGTAACGGCACACCATGTTCGACAGCTTCACGACGAATTCTAAAAGTATCTTGCGTTTGTTGGTTACGATTTTTATCCATCGTATTGATGGCGATTTGGATCGTTCCATTTTGCAAACGTTCGATAATATTATTTTCTTCCTCATCTAACTTCGCAACAGCTTCAACTAAAAGGCCATTTTCTTTAAAATAAGCAGCTGTTCCTTTTGTAGCTGTTAAACTAAACCCAACTTCAGTGAATCGTTTGGCTAAGGTTAGGGCTTCTTCTTTGGTTTCATCCGCTATGGTAAAGAAGGCTGTTCCGTATTCTGGGATACGGAGTCCAGAAGCTTCAAAAGCTTTATATAAAGCTTTTGCTAGTGTTTGGTCTGATCCCATGACTTCACCAGTAGATTTCATTTCAGGCCCTAAGTACGTATCGACTTTATTCAGTTTTGTAAAAGAGAATACCGGTGCTTTGACATGGACCAATGAAGATTCGCGATACAACCCATCTTGATAGCCTAAATCTTTTAGACTTTGCCCCAAAATTGCTTTCGTTGCAATCTGCGCCATTGGAATCCCTGTAACTTTACTTAAGAACGGAGCAGTTCGACTGGCTCTTGGATTTACTTCGATCACGTAGACTTCATCTTCAAAGAGAACAAATTGGACGTTCATCATTCCCACACAGTTTAATCCTAAAGCCAAGCGTTTTGTGTAATCCACGATCGTGTCGATCGTCTTTTGGCTTAAGTTTTGTGGAGGATAAACTGCCATTGAGTCTCCAGAATGGACTCCAGCACGTTCGATATGTTCCATAATCCCAGGAATCAACACATCTTTTCCGTCACAAATCGCATCGACTTCACATTCTTTTCCAAGCAAGTAGCGATCGATCAATACCGGATGCTCTGGTGAAGCTTTGACTGCGTGCGTCATATAACTTAATAGATCCTCTTCATTATCCACAATTTCCATTGCGCGACCACCAAGGACATAACTTGGACGAACAAGCACTGGAAATCCAATATGTTTGGCAATCTCTAGAGCTTCATGCGTATTTGTCGCTGTGTCTCCTAAAGGTTGCGGAATCTTCAATTCTTTTAAGGCTTGTTCAAAAAGATCACGGTTTTCTGCACGATCTAAGTCTTCGATCGTTGTCCCTAGAATTTTTACACCAGCTTGATGTAGTGGCTCAGCTAGGTTGATTGCCGTTTGACCACCGAATTGAACAATCACACCGATTGGCTGTTCTAAATCGATCACATTTTGCACATCCTCGATCGTTAAGGGTTCAAAGTATAATTTATCTGAGATCGAAAAGTCCGTTGAGACCGTTTCTGGATTGCTATTCATAATGATGGCTTCATAACCTGCTGCTTGGATCGCTTTTACAGAATGCACCGTCGCGTAATCAAATTCGACCCCTTGCCCGATTCTGATTGGACCAGAACCTAATACTAAAATTGAAGGCTTGTCTGAACGGATGCTCTCATTTTCAAATTCATAGGAACTATAAAAATAAGGAGTTTGTGAACCAAACTCACCAGCGCAAGTATCGACCATCTTGTAGACGGGGATAATGTTTTTGCTTATTCGGAATTCGCGGACTTTTTGAGGAGTCGTTTCCCATAATTCAGCGATTTTAATATCAGTGATCCCGTACGTTTTTGCTGTTTTTAGTACAGTTTGGTCAAATGGTTGACTCGCTAATGCATGCTCTAATTCAATGATATGACGAAGTTTATCTAAGAAGAATAAATTGATTTTTGTCATCTCAGCAATCTCTTCGATCGTATAGCCTCGGCGAATCGCTTCTGCTAGATAGAACAAACGATCATCTTGGGCTTTGATCATTTTTTCAGTCAAGTCTTCATCGCTCACTTCACTCAACTCTTTAATTTCCATATGCGGTGTTCCGATTTCTAAAGAACGCACCCCTTTTAGTAATGCTTCTTCAATGTTACGGCCGATTGCCATCACTTCTCCGGTCGCTTTCATCTGTGTTCCTAAAATACGATCCCCTGTTTCAAACTTATCAAACGGCCAACGTGGAATTTTCGCTACAACGTAGTCTAAAGCAGGTTCAAATTCAGCATAGGTCGTTTCAGTAACCGGGTTTTTCATTTCATCTAACGTTAAGCCAACAGCGATTTTAGCAGCTAATTTCGCAATCGGGTATCCTGTTGCTTTACTCGCTAAAGCTGATGAACGTGATACGCGTGGGTTTACTTCGATGATATAGTATTGGAAGCTATCTGGATCGATGGCCAATTGCACGTTACAGCCGCCTTC
This sequence comes from Enterococcus bulliens, assembly GCF_053761865.1. Lineage (NCBI taxonomy): Bacteria > Bacillati > Bacillota > Bacilli > Lactobacillales > Enterococcaceae > Enterococcus > Enterococcus bulliens. The sequence goes on along the minus strand of NZ_JBSMXK010000006.1, from coordinate 35,290 downwards.
GATTTTTAAAGCGCGAATGATGGTAAGGGATGCATCACGTAATAATTGGTATTCATAGTCTGAAAGGGTTTGGCTTGGTGCAAAAACAATCGAATCTCCAGTGTGAATCCCAACTGGATCAAAGTTTTCCATATTACAGACCACAATCGCGTTATCCGCTGAATCTCGCATCACTTCATATTCGATTTCTTTAAAGCCTGCGATGCTACGTTCGATCAAACATTGCGTTAATGGCGAAAGTTTTAGACCATTTTCCGCGATATGACGTAGTTCTTCTTCATTTTGACACATTCCACCGCCAGTTCCACCTAGCGTAAATGCTGGTCGCACGATAACTGGGTAGCCAATCGTTTTTGCAAAATCGATTCCTTCTTGAACCGTTGTAATAATAGCAGACTCAGGAATTGGTTGATCAAGGTCTTGCATCAGTTGTTTAAATAGATCACGATCTTCTGCTTGGTCGATGGCTGAAAGTTTTGTCCCAAGTAATTCGATATCTAATTCAGCTAATAATCCTGATTTGGATAACTCCATCGCCATATTTAATCCAGTCTGACCGCCTAAAGTAGGTAAGATCGCATCTGGTCGCTCTTTACGTAAAATACGTGAAACGAATTCAAAGGTAATCGGCTCGATATACACGCGATCGGCAATTTCACGATCTGTCATGATCGTAGCCGGATTTGAGTTAACTAAAATGACTTCATATCCTTCTTCTTTTAATGCAAGACACGCTTGTGTTCCTGCGTAATCGAATTCGGCTGCTTGACCGATGATGATTGGACCTGATCCAATCACTAAAATCTTTTGAATATCTGTTCTTTTTGGCATTAGTTTTGCTCCTTCCAAGCATCCATCATTTCAATAAATTCGTCGAATAAATGTACGGCATCGTGTGGTCCAGGTGCTGCATCTGGATGAAATTGCACACTGAAAGCTGGATAATCGCGATGGCGCACCCCTTCAATCGTTCCATCGTTGACTTCGATATGCGTGATCAGTAATTTTTCTGGGTCGATTGATTCAGCAGAAACTGCAAATCCGTGGTTTTGTGAAGTAAAATCGATACGTCCTGTCGCAATTTCACGAACAGGATGATTTAATCCACGATGACCAAATTTCATTTTATACGTATTTGCTCCATTAGCTAAGGCAAATAATTGATGTCCTAAACAAATTCCGAAAATAGGAACTTTTCCTTGAATTTCTTGGATCATCTTCACAACTTCTGGTAAGCTTTTTGGATCTCCAGGTCCATTGGTTAGCATCACGCCGTCTGGTGCTAGAGAGAGAATTTCTTCAGCGGTTGAATTATAAGGTAAAACTGAAACATTGCACGAACGTTTTGAAAATTCACGCATAATACTATGTTTTAATCCAAAGTCGATCATTACGACATTATGTCCTGTTCCAGGACTTGGATAGGCTTTAGCAGTTGAGACTTGTTGCACTTGATTTGTTGGTAAAACGGCTGCTTTTAATTGATCGTAGGCATGTGAAAATTTATCTCCTACATCGACGATACTCGCTTTCATAGTTCCTACTTCACGGATTTTTTTCGTCAAGGCACGTGTATCGATTCCTGAAATACCAGGGATATTTTTTTGTTTTAAAAATTCATCTAAAGTCATTTGACTACGCCAGTTACTCGGAACGCGCGCATGTTCTTTCACTACGACACCTTTACACGTTGGAATAATGGATTCATAATCATCACGATTGACTCCGTAGTTTCCTACAGTAGGATAAGTAAATGTAATGATCTGACCGTTGAAACTTTGATCTGTGATTGTCTCTTGATACCCTGTCATACTTGTTGTAAAGACGATCTCGCCGACAACATTGATCGGTGCACCAAAACCTTCTCCTTCAAAATGTGTTCCATCTTCTAAAATTAACCAACGTTTCATTTGTTTCCACCTCTTTGATAAACTACCGTGCCATCAACGAGTGTGTATAAGGTTTCACCAAATACCATCCATTGATCAAACGGTGTATTTGTTGCTTGTGATAAAAAGTTTGTTGTATCGATTTTACTTTCAGTTTCTAAGTCTAAAATGACTAAATCTGCTTTTGTTCCGATATCTAATGTTCCACCTGCAATATCAAACAACTCGGCGGGTTTTCGACTCATCCAATTTAAAACTTGTTCTAATGTGAAGATTCCTTTCTTGACAAAGTACGTATACATCAAGCTAAACGCATATTCTGATCCAACGATTCCAAATGGTGCTTTTAAAAAACTTTGACATTTTTCATCGTGACCATGAGGAGCATGATCCGTTGCGATACAATCGATCGTTCCGTCCAATAAGCCGTCGATCAGTGCTTGTTGGTCTTCGCTAGCACGCAGTGGCGGGTTCATTTTGTAGTATCCATGATCAGCAGGAATGTCTTCATCGATTAGCAATAAATGATGTGGACAAACTTCACACGTTACATTGATTCCAGCTTGCTTGGCTTCACGGATCACCCGAACGCTCTCTTTTGTAGAAACATGGCAAACATGGTAATGAACACCCGTTGCTTCTGCAAGTAGCAAATCACGTGCGATTTGTGACGATTCTGTCACACTCAAGATTCCAGGGAGTCCTAGTTCGACAGCGCGTTTGCCTGCATGCATCACACCGCCAAATAATAACGACTCATCTTCTGTATGCGCGACGATCGCTTTATTAGCCTGTTTGGCTTCTTTCATCGCTTGATACATCGTGCCAGCAGTCTGGACACCCACACCGTCATTGGTGAAGGCAAATGCGCCTTCTTGTGCTAAAGTCTTCATGTCGACCAATTCTTCTGAGCGTAAAGCCTTTGTAATGGAGGCATAGGGTAAGACTTTAACGCAAGCATCTTTTGCGATTATTTTTTGAATATTCCGAAAATTATCTTTACTATCGGGGACAGGATCGACATTGGGCATGGCACAAATCGTCGTAAAGCCTCCTCTAGCTGCAGCTTTTGTTCCGGTTTTAATGGTTTCTTTATAGGTGTATCCGGGCTCTCTTAAATGGACATGGACATCGATAAATCCTGGAGCGATCAGGCCGTGTTTGGCATCAATCACTTGATCGAATTGTGTACGGTCAAATTGTGATCCAATAGCGTGGATCTGTTGATCTTTGATCCAAATTTCTACCGCATTTTTTTCCCCTCTTTGTCCAATCATAAATCCATTAATAATTAGTTGATCCATCTATACTTCCTCCTTATACTGCATAACTGTATCTAAAATTGCCATCCTAGCAAATACACCGTTGCTCATTTGAGTTACGATTCTTGAACGTTTGGCTTCGACTAATTCACTTGCCAATTCAACGTCACGATTGACCGGAGCGGGATGTAAAATAATTGCTTGCTCTTTCATTTGTTGTTCTCGTGTTAAGGTTAAGCCATATTGCTGATGATACTGTTCTTTTGAAAATTGTTCCTGTTGTTCATGACGCTCATGTTGCACTCGAAGCATCATCATGACATCAACAAATGTAACGAGTTCGTCCATTTGCACGTACTGTCCATAAGCGCTAAAGTCTTCATCAAACCATTCTCTAGGTCCAGAAAAATACAAGGTCGCACCCAGTCGATGTAAGATCTTCATGTTGGATTTAGCCACTCGAGAATGTCTTAAATCACCTACGATTGCGATATTTAAGCCTTCAAAGTATCCGAATTCTTCATAGATCGTCATTAAATCTAGTAATGATTGGCTTGGATGTTCTCCTGATCCATCTCCTGCGTTGATGATGTGCGCGTGAATTGATGGGCTTTTGATGATTGGTGTATAGAACGCTTCTTCATAATGGCGAATGACACAGATATCTGCCCCAATAGCAGAGAGTGTTAATACAGTATCGTATAGGGTTTCTCCTTTTTGAACAGAGCTCGTTGCTGCTTCAAAAGGAATCACATTCATTCCCATTTTACGTTCAGCAATTTCAAAACTTTTATGTGTTCGTGTACTATTTTCAAAAAAAAGATTGGCAACGAAGGCTTGCTGATAAGCTTGAGGCCATTCTTTAGCTTCTTTGAAGGATAACCCTTTTTGAATCAAATACAGCAGTTCCTCTTTTGAAAATGGATCTAATGAAATAAAATGTTTTGTATTGGGTACAGATAATGTATTCACCGTGTCTTCCTCCTAAACTTCGCTTCTTGCTTGATCAGGTAAAATCAAGTTTAAAAGAATTCCTAAAACAGTTGCTAAGGCCATTGACGATAATGTAAAGGTGCCGACTTCAAAGACCAATCCACCGATGCCTACAACTAAAATGACAGAAGCAATTAATAAATTTTTCTTCTTATCAAAATCAACTTTGTTTTCAATCAAAATTTTTAATCCGCTGGCTGCGATGACTCCGAATAAGACGAAGCTAATACCAGAAATAACCGGATTTGGGATACTTAAGATCAATGCGGTTAGTTTTCCAACAAATCCGAGCAATACAGCAAAGACAGCTGCACCACCGATAACAAACACACTGTGGACACGTGTAATGGCTAACACACCGATATTTTCTCCATAACTAGTTACAGGAGGTCCTCCTACAAATCCAGCTACGATTTGAGCAAATCCATCTCCCATGAGGGTCTTATGTAACCCTGGTTCTTCAAAAAAGTTGCGCTTTGTTAGTTTATTTAAGACCATCAAATGTCCGATATGCTCAGTCATCGTCACAAAAGCGATGGGTGCCATGGTCGTAATCGCACCTAGATATAATTTTGGTTCATATTGGATGAAGGGTGCTTGAAAATCTGGTAAGGCAAACCATGCGGCTTGTTTGATAGGCTCTACATCTACGATTCCCACTGCTAATGCTAATAAGTAACCACAGACGATTCCAAGTAAAATCGGAATCAAACCGATAAAGCCTTTTAGATACATGTTAAAGAAAATCGTAATTGCCAATGTTGCAAGTGCTACAAAAACATATTTAAAATCGTACACTTGAGTAGCATCGACTGTTTTATACATCGCATTATTTGCCGCATTTGCAGCTAGGCCTAAGCCAATTACCATGATGACCGGGCCTACGACAATGGCTGGCAAAATTTTATCCAACCAACCTGCTCCAATTTTTTTAATGATAAACGATACGATGAGATATACCGCTCCTGTTGTCATTGCCCCTTGTGCAATGGCCGGATATCCATCTGTTTTCATCAAAAGTTGCATGGCAGCGATAAAGGCGAAGCTACTTCCTAGATAAGCGGGAATTTTACCTTTTGTCACACACAAGTAAACGATCGTTCCTAGTCCAGAACTAACGAGTGCGATACTGGGGTTGATTCCGACTAAGATCGGAACTAAGACGGTAGCACCGAACATGGTGAATAAATGTTGTAGACTCAACCCGACCCAGTGAGCTGGTTTTGGTCGATCATGAATGTCTAATACGGCATCGTGATTACGAAACTTCTCTTGGTTCATTTTGCTTATTCCCCCGTTTGATCAATTAAGATACGATCGTATCCATCAATTTCTTCCATTTCAACGATAATTTCTTCTGTTTTCGAAGTTGGAATATTTTTTCCAACAAAGTCTGCGCGAATTGGTAACTCGCGATGGCCACGATCGACTAACACCGCTAGCGAGATTCGTCGGGGTCTGCCGTAATCCATTACTGCATCTAGTGCTGCACGAATGGTCCGTCCTGTATATAAAACGTCATCTAGTAAAATTACTTCTTTACCTTCTAATGACAAAGGAATAGCAGATGTAGACTCAATTGTTGCATCAACTTTTTTGTCGTCTCGATAACCGGTAATATCTAGTTCTCCGACTGGGACTTCAACATCTTCTAATTGTTTTAAGCGTTCAGCAATCCGTTGGGCGATGTAGATCCCTCTTGTTTTAATTCCAACTAATACAAGATCTTCGATTCCTTTGTTACGTTCAATAATCTCATAAGTGATTCGTGTTAGTGCTCGTTTCATAGTAACTGCATCGATGACTTCTTTTTTCATATCCGTTCCTCCTCATTTTTGGTCATAAAAAACTCCTACCTCGTGAAGGCAGGAGTGAATGTCAGTATGTAGACAGAAGATTGATGTATCGCAATACACCGAAATAATTAGATCAGTTCATACACGCATGTACAACTTCACTAACTCACACCTTTATAGCCTCACGGGACTATCTTTAAAGGAATTTCTTATTTGATTTGTACTTACTATACCCTTAGTGAAATAAAAAATCAACTGTTTTTTCTAAGTTTTTCTAAGTTTTTCTAAAACTTCTTCAAATGCTTCCGGTAAAGGCGCCTCAAAAATCATGGATTCTTCTGTACTAGGATGTTTGAACCCTAATAATTTAGCATGTAATAGTTGGCCATTGGTTTTTAATGTTTTCTTTGGTCCGTAGACAGGATCACCTGCCAATGGATAGCCAATATACTGCATATGAACACGAATCTGATGCGTACGTCCCGTTTCAAGCTGTAATTCGACTAAAGTGAAATCTTTAAACCGTTCCAATACTTGAAAATACGTGACAGCAGACTTTCCGTCTTCACGCACAGCTTGCATTTTACGATCGACTTTTGAGCGACCGATCGGAGCATCGATTCGTCCTTTATCATGACTAATCGAGCCATGAACCAATGCGATATATTTACGTAAAGAAGTTTTATCTTTTAATTGTTTGGCTAAAGATACATGCGCGTCATCGTTTTTTGCGACCATCAGTAAACCTGAAGTATCTTTGTCGATGCGATGCACGATTCCAGGACGTATGACATCATTAATCGTCGAAAGTGATTTTAAATGATAAAGTAGCGCATTGACTAGTGTTTGGTCAGGGTGTCCTGCAGAAGGATGGACGACCATTCCTTGTACTTTATTAATCACAGCCACATCTTCATCTTCATAGATAATCTCAAGTGGAATATCTTGTGCTACAAGTTCTAATTCTTTAGGTTCAGGGATCGTGATCAAAATGTGATCACCTGACTTTACTTTATAGTTGGCACGTGTGGTGTCGTTGTTGACTTTTACATATCCGTCTTTTAACCACTGTGTGATTTGTGAACGACTATGGTTGTGCAATGTTGTAGCTAATACTTTATCGATTCGACCAGATTGGTCCGTAACGATTACTTCAATTTCATTTTGCATATTGTGTTCCTTTCAATCGATCTTCAAAGATCGTGTATATAAAAATCAATAGTACGCCAATAGATAAAGACATATCGGCAACGTTAAAAATTGGAAAATGGATAAAATCCAACTGAAACATATCGACTACAAAACCGAGACGAATCCGGTCGATAAAATTACCGATTGCTCCAGCTAAAATCATCGCTAGTCCTAATAAAAATAACCAATGACCGTAGCGATTACGGTACAATAAATAACTGACAATAACGACTGCAGCGATGGTAATTATCGTGAAAAAAGTTTGTTGTCCTTCAAATAAGCTCCAAGCAGCACCCGTATTGCGTAAATAAGTAAAAGATAATACATGAGGAATCGCGGTAACGGATTCACCTAGTGCTAAATGTGCTACGGTTTGGTACTTTACAAGTTGATCAATGCCAATAATAATGGCAGCTAAAATAAGATAGATTATCATCTAGTATCCTCTTTCTAATTAGATATCAACTACATCACGCGGCTTAATGATTCCCTCTAAATTACCATCGGGTTCTCCGTGTTTTGTAATTAAAATTGCTTCTAATGTTCGCTTTTCTTTAAACAATTGTTGGACAAAATCAATACTTGTATCTCCGGATACAAATTGATAATTACTTTTCTTTTCCTCGACTTCGACTAAGTCTTCTACACAAATCCCTTCAAGATCTGGCGTCACATCTTCAAAATGTGTAGCAAACCAATATCCAAGCACACGTAACGTCACTAGACCTTTAAATTTACCTTTGTCATATAGCGGAAATTGCGAGTAACGTTTTTCGGCAACGATTTTTAAGAACTCTTTCATCGAAAGATCAATCTCAAAACCTGTGACGTTCTTTTTAAAACGTGGCAATACGGTTTCTGGCTCTGCTAGCTCTTTTTCAATAAATAAAATTCGCTTTACGACCCATTCATTCGGTTCAGCAATAATAAAATTGTCACCGATTTGATCATGAACGATCGCATTACGCAACTGAGAAATCTGCAAAAGATCTGCCTCATATGGTTTGACCGGTAATTTAGGATTATCTGCTAATACACGCACTAATTGACTGAATCCTAGATTTTGATCTGTCGGATTTTTTTGTTGAAGCCATTTTTCGATTCGATTAAAGCTGCTTAAAAATATTTGTACGGCTTCGGCCATAGAGAACCGCCTCCTTTTTGGTTATCTGCTCAATAAGTATAGCTTAGTTTATGTAGAATGGAAACCACAAACCACCATTCAAATAACATTCTCATATCTAGTTTACCATAATTTTATTTTGTAACTAAAAAAACCACTTCGTTTACTGAAGTGGTTATGCGGCTTAAAATAGGCCTAGTGCTTGTCCATCTGAAGTCACATCCATGTTTAATGCAGCAGGTTTTTTCGGTAATCCTGGCATCGTCATCACATCACCGGTCAACGCCACGATAAATCCGGCACCTAATTTTGGAATAAATTCACGAATGGTTACGGTAAAATCTGTTGGTGCACCCAGTTTCGTTGGATCATCTGAAAATGAATATTGCGTTTTTGCCATACATACAGGCAAATGATCCCAGCCAAATAGTGCAAAATCTTGTAATTGTTTTTGGGCTTTGGCACTAAATTGTACAGTTTGTGCTCCGTAAATTTTCTGAACGATCGTTTGTGCTTTTTGCTCAAGTGAATCACTAGACTGATAAAGCGGTGTAAAAGTATGCTGCTCATTTGTTAAGCGTACAACAGTTTGTGCTAAAGCCTCGCCACCGGCTCCACCTTTTTCCCATACTGCACATTGCGTTACAGGGACTTGTTCTTTTTCACATAGATCAGTTAAACAATCAAATTCTGCCGTGGTATCCAAACTAAATTCGTTAATGGCAACGACCACTGGAACATTATAGCGTTTCATATTGTGAATATGGCGTTTTAGATTGGCAAATCCTTGTTTTAAAGCAGGAATATTTTCAGTAGTGAGTGCGCCTTTTTCTACACCGCCATGCATTTTTAAAGCGCGAATCGTTGCAACGATCACGATTGCATCTGGGGCTTTTGCTAAATTTGGTACCTTGATATCTAAAAATTTTTCAGCACCCAAATCAGCACCGAATCCAGCTTCAGTCACCGTGTAGTCGCTACTGGTCAACGCGAGCTTTGTTGCCATGATGCTATTGCAGCCATGTGCGATATTGGCAAAAGGGCCACCATGAACAAAAGCGGGTGTTCCTTCAATCGTTTGAACCAAATTCGGTTTTAAGGCATCTTTTAACAATAAAGCTAAAGCTCCTTGGACTTGCAATTGTCTTACGGTAACGGGTTCTTTATCATGTGTATATCCGATCACGATATTTGCTAAACGTTCTTTTAAGTTTGGCAATGAGTCTGCCAGACATAAAATTGCCATGATCTCACTAGCAACTGTAATATCGAAACCATCTTCTCTAGGAACACCTTGCATTGGACCTCCCAGACCAACTACTACATGACGTAATGCACGATCATTTAAATCGACCACACGTTTCCATGTAATCCGACGAGTATCGATGTTTAATGCATTGCCTTGTTGGATATGGTTGTCTAATAAAGCAGATAAAGCATTATTTGCTGTCGTGATCGCATGCATATCACCTGTGAAATGTAAATTGATATCTTCCATCGGTACGACTTGAGCATGTCCGCCACCTGTCGCCCCACCTTTAACGCCCATTACAGGACCTAAAGAAGGTTCACGTAATGCAAGTGCTGTTTGGTAACCAATTCGGTTCATTGCATCTGCAAGGCCAATGCTGACCGTAGACTTTCCTTCTCCAGCTGGCGTAGGATTAATTGAAGTGACTAAGATAAGTTTTCCTGTTTGTTTATGCTCTCTTTTTTTGATTGCTTCATAGGAGATCTTGGCTTTATATTTTCCATACAATTCTAACTCATCATCGGTAAAACCAACTTTTTGCGCAATGTCTAAAATCGGTATTAGCGTAGCTTCTTGTGCAATTTCAATATCTGATTTCATCTAAATCCCCCTAAATTACGAACATTATATCTCGTTTTTGTACTTTCATTAGTAGATTATCGTAATTTTATTGAAAAAGAAAGCAGATTTTAACGAAAACAAAAAAAAGAGTGTCTCAACACTCTTTTTTTGCCAATAATTCTAATAGTTGAAGACGCGCTTTTTTGCGCAAAGTCCCTTCCCAAGTAGCAGTTGTTGTCTGAATGACGACATGACTGCCATTCGTTTGGATCGACTCGATATCTTCTAACGTAAAAGTAGTCTGTTTCCAAAAACGTGCATAACAAATCGTAATTTTGTTATTTGTAATCGTTAACGTGCGACGATATCCTAAATAAAAAAAGAAGATGGACACCATTGTTACGGCGATACTCGTAGGATATGGTCGAGTATTTTCTAATGCCATAATCCAACTTGCAAAAAAAACAAAGGCTGTCATTGACCAGTAGATCAATGAAAAAGAAATTTCAGGTTGCCAACGAAATTTGGTTTTCATGGATACATTCCTTTCACTCTTTCACTTTTTTTAGCTATAATCATTGTAAGAAACGACGAGGAGGAACACAATGATTACGATTCATGTTGATGCTTCAACCAAAGGCAATCCTGGCCCAAGCGGAGGTGGGTTCGTTTTATCAGGCGATGGATTCCATATCCAACAAGCGTTTGCCTTAACCGGTGAATTGACCAACCATGAAGCAGAATTTGCGGCTTTGCTAAGTACATTAGAGTATGTAATCGATCATGAACTTCATTCACACACAGTGATGATCTATACCGATAGTAAGATTTTAGCGCAAACAGTGACAAAAAACTACGCTCGCCATCCAGAATATCAAAAATATCTCCAAGAAATTAACGAAAAATTACAAATGTTTTCCTTGATTTTTATTGAATGGATCCCTGAGTCTAAAAATAAGGGTGCAGATCATATGGCTCGCCAAGGATTACAGAAGGTTCTAAAACAGCATAAAAAAAGGGGCTGTGACAAAAGTAGATAATTACAAGAAATAAACCGAATCATTCCGACAATAGGGTTACCTATTTCAGTAATGATTCGGTTTATTTTTCAAAAGAATTCCATTTAAAACACCGTTTATTCATCGTTTAGAATGCCTGACAAATTCCCTGTTTTATAAAATCGGAGAAAGGAGACGTGAAAAGTTTTGCTTGAAACGTAACCAACGTGACTGTTTTTTGATCATGTCTGTTGTCAGTAACGTAGATTGTTTCATATCCTCTTCAAAAATACTTGCCAATTCAGCATTAACTTTACGGTTATACGCAAATGCACTTACCTCAAAATTTAATTCATAGCTACGAATATCTTGATTGGTTGTTCCAAAACTAGAAATCGTATCATCCATGATCATTGTTTTAGCATGAATAAATCCATTATTGTAAATATAGATTTTAACTCCACGTTTTTGCAAATAATTTGCATAGTACTGTGTCGCACGATAGATAAATGGATGATCAGGCATACAAGGAATCATTACGCGAACATCGATTCCTGATTTCACAGCTAAAACTAATGCCGTGATCATTGGGTCATCTGGTATCAAATAAGGAGATTGGATCCATACCCGTTTCTCAGCACCGAGTAACATCTTGATGAAGCCTCCTTTTAACACTTGCTCATCGCGATTGGGACCATCACTGACGATTTGTAAAGTGACATCGCCTAGTTCTTTTGGTTTTGGCAATGTAAAATAACGTGCTTCGTATTCCATTTCTTGGGTCTCGTGTTTCACTGAAGCATTCCAATCTTTTAAAAAGACTTCTTGTAAACCAAATGAACCTGTTCCTAGAATACGCGCATGTGTATCCCGCCAATAGCCAAATTTTTTACTTTCACCTAAATATTGATCACCGACATTAAAACCACCGGTCCAACCGATCTTGCCATCGATGACGACGATTTTGCGATGTAAATGATAATTTAGTCGCGTTTTGCGAATTAAGTTTCGTGAAGTAATAAACGCCAATACTTCACCGCCAGCTTCGACTAATGGAGTAAAAAATTTGATCGAAGTTTTCCCGCCCCATGGGTCGAATATCAAGCGGACTTCCACGCCTTCTTTAGCTTTTTCAACGAGAACCTCTAGAAAGCGATTCCCAATTTTGTCATTAAAGAATGCGTAATATTCAACATGAACGGAATCTTTTGCTGCACGTATGTCGGCAAACAAGTGCTCGAACTTTTCTTTCCCGTCTGTAAAAAATGTCACATCATTCCCCATCGATAACGGTGACTCTTCTACGTTATAAAAGTAATTCCGTAATAGACGCGCTTCTGCATCTTTGATTTTGACCGGAAATTGTTGATTATGTGCCGTAATTTCTTCTTCGATCTCATAGATCCGTTTTTTATGTTTGTCTTTCATTAAATAAATGGCTTCACCATCAATACCACGACCGCAAAATGAATACAAAATAAACCCAATCACAGGTAAAAAAACTAAGGCCATCATCCATGCAAACACACTGGCAATCGAACGAGGTCTTCGAAAAACCGTGATAAAGGCTCCGATCGTATTTAAAATAATTAGGGCAATAATTACACTATAGACTAAACTCATATCCATTTTTATACTCATATTTTCCCTCCCAATACCTACAAAATCAACCTATTTCCCCTAACTGTGGTTAAAATAGAAGTTGTTCAGATTATAACATAAAAAAGTTCTATATCCTCGTGATAACGAGAGATATAGAACAAAATCCATTAAGCTTGCTCAATAAAGACGATTGCTTGCGCTAGAGCCTCTTTGATTCCGGCTGGGTTTTTCCCACCAGCTTGAGCCATATCTGGACGACCACCACCGCCGCCACCAACTAATGGTGCGATTGCTTTAATTAAATCGCCAGCTTTTAAGCCTTTGTCGTTGGCTGCTTTATTCATAGCAACCAATAAGTTGACCTTACCGTCTGTAGCGTTAGCTAAGACTAAGATATCAGAAGCTGATTTTTGTTTCCATTGATCGGCTAATTGACGTAATTGATTCATATCTTTTACTGAAACTTCTGCTGTGATCACAGATGTACCCTTCACATCTGTGGTTTCATTAAAGATATCGCTAGCTTGTTGACTTGCCAATTTACTTGCTAATTGTTCATTTTCTTTTTGTACTTCGCGTAATTGCGCTTGTAATTGTTCCACTTTGCTTACGACTTCTTTAACCTGTGGCGTTTTCAAACGAGCGGCTACTGCTTTTACTCGTTCTTCTTCTTCACGGAATTGTTCGTAAGCTTCGGTGCTTGTTACTGCTTCGATTCGACGAACGCCAGCACCAATTCCCGATTCAGAAACGATTTTAAATAGTCCAATCGATTCAGTATTCTCAACATGGTTCCCACCACATAATTCGATCGACCAATCCGCCACGTTAACCACGCGAACATTTTGACCATATTTTTCACCAAACAAGGCCATTGCGCCCATTGATTTAGCCGTTTCGATATCCGTTTCGACTGTTGTAACGGGTAGTGCTTCCCAGATTTTTTCATTGACCATGCGTTCCATTGCGACTAGTTCTTCTGGTGTCACTTGACCAAAGTGTGTGAAGTCAAAACGTAAATGCTCTGGTGTTACTAATGAACCAGCTTGGTTGGCATGTTCCCCTAACGTTTCTTTTAAGGCTTTATGCAATAAATGGGTTGCTGTATGGTTTTTTGTGATCTTACGATGACGTGCATGATCGACTTCTAGCAGATAACTTTCTTCGATGGCTAAAGGCATTACCACTTCTACCTTGTGTAAGAATTGGCCGTTTGGAGCTTTTTTCACATCCAACACATAAGCGACAATATCACTTTGTTCATTGTAGATGGTTCCTTTGTCGGCAATTTGGCCACCCATTTCAGCATAAAATGGTGTCGTATCGAAAATCAATTGTGCTGTACCTTCGTTTACTGTATCCACTAGTGCTTCTTCTTGAATCAGTGCCACTAATTTTCCTTTGGCTTCTAATACATCGTACCCAACATACGTACTATCAACTTTTAAGTCCGTCAATAAGTTTGATTGAACCCCCATTGAGGTTTCTTTACTACGACCAGCACGGGCACGATCGCGTTGTGCTTGCATTTCAACTTCAAAACCAGCGTGATCCACTTCAAGACCAGCTTCTTGTGCTACTTCTTCTGTTAATTCAACTGGGAAACCGTATGTGTCGTATAGTTTAAAGATATCTTTTCCATCAAGTGTTGTGCCATTTTGTGCTTTTACTTGGTTGATTACTTGATTTAGAATATCTAAACCTTCATTGATCGTTTCATGGAAGCGTTCTTCTTCATTTTTAACGACTTTTTCAATAAACACTTTTTGTGCCAATACTTCGGGATAATAACTTTCCATGATTGAACCTACAACTGGTACTAATTTATATAAGAAAGCTTGTTCGATCCCTAATTTTTTCCCATGCATCACCGCACGACGTAACAAGCGACGCAATACATAACCACGTCCTTCATTTGAAGGTAACGCACCATCTCCGATTGCAAACGATAACGCACGGATATGATCGGCAATGACTTTAAACGACACATTCGTTACAGGGCTGTCGCCATATTTTACAGTACTACCTAAGTCTTCTACCGCATGGATGATCGGCATAAATAAATCTGTTTCAAAGTTGGTTGGTGCATCTTGAATGATTGATACAACACGTTCTAGGCCCATCCCCGTATCAATATTTTTATGTGGTAATGGTTCATACGTGTCGTCTGGTTTATGGTTAAATTCTGAGAAGACTAAATTCCAAATTTCCAAATAGCGTTCGTTTTCGCCACCAGGATAGTTTTCTGGATCATCTTCTGCTAAATCGTTATACGCCTCGCCACGATCATAAAAAATTTCGCTATCTGGCCCACTTGGTCCAGCACCGATATCCCAAAAGTTATCTTCAATTTCAATAATATGGGCATCTGTTAAGCCAACTTCTTCAGACCAAATACGTTTTGCTTCAGTGTCTTTTGGATATACGGTAACGTATAATTTTTCTGGATCAAACCCTAACCATTTAGGATCTGTTAGAAATTCCCATGCCCAGTGGATCGCTTCTGTTTTAAAATAATCGCCAATCGAGAAGTTTCCAAGCATTTCAAACATCGTATGGTGACGTGCTGTACGTCCAACATTTTCGATATCATTGGTACGAATTGATTTTTGTGCATTGGTAATACGAGGATTATCTGGTACAACAGAGCCATCAAAATATTTTTTTAACGTGGCTACACCAGAGTTGATCCATAATAAAGTTGGATCGTTTACCGGAACAAGTGAGGCACTTGGTTCCACTGTGTGACCTTTTGATTGGAAGAAGTCTAAAAATAATTGACGAACTTCAGCACTAGAGAGTTGTTTCATCTACAATTCCTACTTTCTTTTTCAAATAAAAAAACACCCTTGCAGACAAGGACGTCTACACGCGGTACCACCTTGTTTGCAATGATGTTGATCATTACCTCTTCGATCTTCTTAACGCGAAGTCACGTCGATTTTTCAACCGATTGTCTAAAGGGAGCCAGTACGAGAATACGAATGTTTTCCTTGCAGCGATGTGAAAACTCTCTGGTAAACGTAAATGCCAAGACTGTTGTCCTTTAGTGTACGTTTGAAGTATAGCGAAGAGGCAAAAAAAAGTCAATTTTTTCTCTATATATTTGTGATATTTTTAAGTTTACATAATAAAATTTTCGTGAACTAATTTAGTTGCGTCGCCAAAATTCGATTAATTTTGAAATAATCCAAGTTACCATGTATAAACCTACGATAACTAAAGTAACAGTGAAAAATCCTAATAAAACATAAAGATTATAGCCAAAACACAAAAATAACACCCACAATGAAACGATACAGAGTATTTTAGCGCTTGCGGATAACTTGCGCTTAATGAAATATTCTAAAAAATCTTCTCCTTTTAGATGATTTCGTTGATAGTCTTGGTAAACGCGCCATTTTTTCACTTTCGCACCCCATTTATTATGAAAGGTACCATCGATATGCTTCATCTTCTACTAAAACATCATCGAATTCACTCATACGGTGGTCTATCAATTGACCTCCGAGATGTTGATAAAACTGAACAGCAGGTTGATTGGCCTTCATTACCCAAATCAACATTTCCTGACACCCTTCCGCTGTAAAGTGAGACTTTGCTTGATTCACTAATTTTCTGCCAAGACCTCTTCCTTTAGCTTCAGAAGCTAAGTAAAGCGCGTAAACTTCTCCTTGATATGGAGTTAAATTACGCAACGCCATAAACCCTAATAATTTTCCGTTGTAATCATAGGCCCCATAAATAACCGGTTTTTCAATTGTATATTGTAAAAATGATGTCCATTTGTTTAGTGCATCTTGCTTATTTAAAGTATCTAAGTACGTTTTTGGAACTAGCTGTTGATAGGTTTGATGCCAACTGTCAATATACAAAGTAGCGACATCCATCAGATTGTCTTTAGTTAAACGAGTGATCATTAGTCTACCTCCATCAATTGAGTTAATGTTGTACGTAGTGCGTCATCTGGATTCAAGCAAGGAATCGTTGTTTGGTGCTGATACTCAGCTAAAAAATAAGGAAAATGAGTACAACCAATAATGATTGCGTCGACTTGTTGTTGCTCAAAAAAACGTATAGATTCTGGCAATCCAAAAGAAGCTGCGATGTCCTCAGGTGCGAGTTGTTTTTCTACGGCAGTTACCCAATCCAAATTGGTAATGCTAAAGACACGTAAAGCAGGATTTTTTTGTACGAATACTCGCTCAATACCTGCAGCACCTTGAGCATTTGCTGCAAGTATCCCTACTTTTTTTAACTTTTTGGCATAGCTTTCATAGGTTGAAAATGGTGTTAAGATCGGAATGTGATATTCTTTTTCTAAATGGGGAAAATCGATACTTGCGCTTAAAGAGTTACAATAAACAAAAATAGCCTGACATCCATTTTGCTTTGCTTGCTCTATTTTTTGTCTAATGACAGTATTTTTTGTCGTTAGATTTGATGTTTGAAATTGTGTTTGTTGTTCAGGTGATTGTGAAATCGCTACAGAAAAAATTTCAGTATTTTTTGTTTTCAATAGACGACACCCCATCTGAGTGTCTATTAGTGTTCCACCAAAAACGGCTATTTTCATGACCAACCCGCCCTCCTTTTTCACTTTAGTATATAATGAAAAGATAGAAAAAAACAATTGCTACCAAAGGAGAACTGAGTATGTTTGTCACAAAATCAAAGCTATTATCCTTAACAAAAGATTATCCAATTTCACAATTTCAGCGTGCTATCGCGATCTCTCAAAGTTTTTCTGGACCAAGTAGCCATGTCATCTTACTTTCAGATGGGCAGCAACTGACTTTGCTATTTTTGAACTTTTTTCAAACGAAAGTGATTGCTACAAAAAGTTATTTTCTCTCGGAGTGCCATCATCAGCGTTTGAAACATGTCGGTATTACGCTTTTTTGGAGTTTCGATGTCAAAACGGCGCATTATCGCTTTAAAATCGCTAAAAAAATCCTCACTCTAGGGAATTGGCAAGGAGAATTTATTAAAAAAATAAATCATTAATGTTATTTTATTATTTTAAATAATAAAATAAATGTTGTTTTTTAATCATTTAAAAGCATTATATTAGATTTTTTTTACATCTACGTGTTATGTTAAATGTAGTTAGAAGAAAAACTTGTTTATTTTTTCTAAGGGGAAATCAGTTTTAAACTGAAAACAATATATAGGAGGATGATGAAAATGGAACACGATCACAAACGAGGGGTAAACAGATATTTTACAAATGGTGAAGCTGGAGTTAATATTTCGTGGGGAGCAATCATTGCCGGAGTTGTCACATTTTTAGCAATTTTTATGACATTAGGTTTAATCAGCTCAGCAATTGGTTTTGGAGTAGCTGATCCTACTTCAAATGATCCTTTAGACGGTGTTGGAACAGGATTGACGATTTGGACAATCCTCATGTTGATCATCTCTTTTGTAGCAGCAGGATTTGTATCTGGTGTTGCTGCACGTAAAGTTGGCTTGTTACATGGATTTTTGACTTGGGCGACAAGTATGATCGTTGTCACATTGATTGTAAGCTATACAGCAGTTAGTGCATTATCAACAGTTGGTTCTTTATTAGGAAGCGTTGCATCAAGTGTTGGAGATGGTGCTAGTACAGTCGTTTCTGTAAGTGGTGATGCGGTATCTAAAGTATTTGATAAAGTTACTGAAGAAGTTGGTACAGTCAACACAGATGAATTACAAGGAAATGTAGAAAAATATTTACAAGATACAGATGTAGCAGAATTACAACCAGATTATTTAAAAAATCAATTAAGTGAAGCGACAGATGAAGTGACTAACGCTGGTAAAGAAATCGTAAAAAATCCAGATAATGCAGATAAAATTATTGATGACACTGCCTCTTCCCTACAAGATCGCGCACAAAAAATTGGGGATTCTGTTGACAAAGATGCAATTGCCAATGCAGTAGCTAAAAATTCTGATTTATCAGAAGAAGAAGCGCAACAAGCAACGGATACTATTTATAATGAATTGCAAACTGCAAGTAACGAAGCACAAAAACAAATTGAAATGGCTAAAGACAATATTGATAAAGCAAAATCAGAAATCCAAGATACAATCGATGAAGCACGTAAAACAGCAGAAGATGCATCGAATGCAACCGCTAAAGCATCAATTTGGGGCTTTGTTTCAATGGTATTAGGCTTAGTAATTACATCATTATCAGGTTTAGTTGGTGCGATGTTAGCACGAAACCCTGAAAAAGAAGCAAAAATGTAAGGTCTTTTATTATTTCAAGTATAAACAGCTAACATCTATATGCTAGCTGTTTATTTTTTGCTCAAGGTGCCCCTTTTTTTTTCATTTTTTAGTTATTATTAAAATTTTATTGTAATTGCGATAATAATGAAAAACAATTCATTTTCTTTCAAGTTATCTTGTTTTATTTTATGAATTTCATGCTAAACTTAATTAATCAGAGTTAAGGAGGACTATTATGCTGTATAAAAAAGGTTTGTTTGTGACCGGTTGTTTGATATTGATGATTATTGCTGGCTTAAGTTACACTTTATTGCATCATGAAGAGCCAACTCCTATTCTTTCTTACGGAAATGAGCATTATACTGTTTTTACTGATCAGAATCAAAAAATAACAATCGATTCCAACAACCTAATTTCACACGTACATAAGGAAGAGTTATTAACCAAAACGTTGACTTTACCTAAACACACACCTATAAGCATCGCTTTTCGTGCTAGTGCGACTCAATTTATAATTAGTATAGAAGCAAAAAATGATGCTTCTTTTGCTCAAACAACTACGATTCCAACGACTAAAGCGTATAACCAATATATCCCTTATGAAGAAATTGAATCTGGAATCGTTGGCTTATTTGTAGGAACAGACAACAAAAGTGATTTAGAATTGCTACAACATGATCCTCATGCGATTCAACAACTGGCTGATAAACAAGCGATTTTATTAGAACAAGCGATTTTGATTGAATAAATCATTGGTCATGATAACTATTGAGTTTAAAGGAGGCCACAACATGAAATTATCTCGTTCGTTTATGGAATTAAGTGCTTTGCTGTTGATTCCTATCGTGTTAAGTTTCATTGTTCATTTATTTTTTGCTGTATCGTTTGGATTGGTACTTGCTATTTTATATGCAATTTTAGTATTTTTCTCCCTTCCGTCAGATACTACATTTAGTCAAGTTGTGGATTATCAAACAAAAGTAAGTAATCCGACTCATCGTCTACCTTTCATCAAACATTTAGCTTTTGTAAAAATGGATTGGATTCGTTTTTTATTGCTGTTAATAGCTCTAATTGTAACTCTTGTAACGTGGTATATTATCGAAGTGAACTTATGACAGATGATTTCATTTTAGCCCATCTTTATAATTTGATTTTAAATCCAGGTACTCGAGAGTTTGAGCGCGAACAATTGGTCCAAGCAAAAAATGAACTTGAAAATGGTGAGGAAACAAAACGAGTCTTGGCTACTTTAGAAACACAATTGCGTCCTCTAGCATTAAGAGATAATCTAACTCCTGATGTAATGGAAACTTATCAAGAATGGTTTACTTCAAAAAAAATAGTGCACTCTTTTACGAAAGAGCACACTATGATACCTATCCTAGTGTTTTGAGTGTTGAATCTGGATATACTGGTGCTACTGGTCATACTGAAGCAGTTCGCATTATTTTTGACCCGATGATACTAAATTATCAAAAACTTGTAGAAATTTATTGGCAAGTTACTGATCCAACTGATGCTTTCGGTCAATTTCAAGATCGAGGCTCGCAATACCGTCCTATAATTTTTTATTGTAACGATATACAAAAAAGATTAGCAGAACAATCGAAAGCTTCTTTGACTAAGCTTTATCTGGATCCTATCGTTACTCAAATTGTACCAAGCATGCCTTTTTATTTAGCCGAGCACTACCATCAAGACTTCTACCGTAAAGAACCAAAACGTTATCGTAAAATGATACAGACGCGTAAACAGTTGCAGCAATTTAAAAACATCATGAATTGGTTGAAACGATATATCCTATAAAAATAAGTCCATTTTTCTAAAAAAGGAGTGGACTTATTTTTATAAGGTTAGTCCCCCCAATTTTTAAGGGTTTATTTTTTGATTTTTTTACATTATATTTCAAATGCGATAATAGTTTATATAACTAAACTTGTATCCTATTTACTGCCAATCCTTTATTAAAAAAACACTAAAGCAGTCTCCCACTTTAGCGTTTTGTTTATTTTGCAACGATTACCATCGATTTGATCGTTTTGCGCTCTTGCATATCTCGATAGGCTTGATTGACATCTGCTAAATGATATGTCTTTGTAAAGACTTTTCCTGGTTGGATATCTCCGTCTAATACTGCTTTTAATAAAAATTGTTTATCATAAGTCGTCACCGAAGCAGATCCGCCAGCAAATGCAATATTTTGCGCAAATGTAGAGCCAATTGGGCGATTGTTATAATGAGGAACACCGACGTATCCGATTCGCCCTCCATTATGTAAGACTCCAATTGCTTGGTCGATTGCTGCTTGTGTCCCTACACATTCTAAGGCTGCATCTGCACCTCCATTTAATAACTCGCGTACTTTCTGAATCCCCTCTTCTCCTCTTTCAGCAACCACTGCTGTTGCCCCTAATTCAAGTGCTAATTGTTGACGATCTTCATGCCGACTCATCAAAATAATTTGCGAAGCACCACGCATTTTCGCTGCAATTACCGCACATTGTCCCACTGCACCATCACCGATCACGACAACTTTATCACCTGGTTTTACTTCAGCACAACGCGCTGCATGATAACCTGTTGGCATCACATCCGCTAAGGTTAATAAGAATTTGATCATCCCTTCTGTATAATCAGAAGGTTGACCGGGAATCTTGATCAATGCCCAGTTGGCATAATGGAACCGAATATATTCGGATTGAAATCCATGCGACCAGTTGCTCGCACCTTGATGACGGTCACAAGTACCATCAAAGCCCGCACGGCATGCATCACATTCACCACAGCCATGCGTAAATGGTACAATCACAAAATCACCTGGTTTTACAGTGGTAATCGCTGAACCGATCTCTTCAATGATTCCTAACGCTTCATGTCCTGAGTTTTCAGAGTGTGCCTCTTTATCATCACCATTTGCATATGACCAAAGATCTGAACCACACACGCAAGCCCGTACGACTTTAATGATGACATCATCATCTGCTTGTAACTGCGGTTTTTCTACATCATATACTTGCATTTTTCCTGCTTCTTCAAAAATTGCTGTTTTCATTTTATTCCCTCCCATTGTTTACAAAGTGGTATATTGTTCATCGCTTACGGCTTCTAACCAGACCGGCGTACCTGCTGTAATTGCTAGATGTGTGAACCAGCTATCTTTAGTGGCGCCATGCCAATGTTTAACGCCATCATGTGTCACTACGACATCACCCGCATGAAGTACTCGTGCCTCTTCTCCTTCTTCTTGATACAATCCTGTACCGGACGTGACCAATAGAATTTGGTAGCCATCTTGATGGATGTGCCAATTGTTACGACATCCTGGTTCAAAAGTCACGTTTCCCACAGAAATATTGACCTTAGGATCTGCGACTAAAGTTTGTAAATAACTTTGACCGACAAAGTAATCGGCATATGCCTTGTTTTTTTCTCCAATTGGAAATACATTTATTTGATTGATTTTTGATTGCACCACTATTCTCCTTTAAAAATTTGACTTATATTTAGTTTAATGGAAAATTTACGCTAAATATAATACCTTTTAGGAATCACTGCATGCTTAAAAAGCATTTTTTATTTTTTAGTTGAACGTTGTATGTAGATTACGGTATGCTAAGTACTCATATCGTATTTTTAGAAAGTAGGGATTTCATGTATCAGTTAACACGTGCTACTAATCAAGAGCTACCAGCTATCGAAGCTTTTTATCAAAAAATGGTCCCTTTGATCAATGACCAAACAACAAGTTGGATTTTAGGTATTTATCCTTCATTCGATATCGCCAAACACGCCGTTTTAGATGAAGAATTCTTTCTTCTTAAAAAAGATGGAAATATCTTGGGTACGGTTATCTTAAATCACAAAGCACATGAACACTATCAATGCTTAACTTGGAAAACCGCTACCCAAAAAAATCAGCATTTGATCGTCCATACCTTGATCACAGATCAAACAAAACCTAGACAAGGTATTGGGTCACAAATGCTCGATCAAATCAAACAATACGGTCGACAATTAAATGTCGTGTCAATTCGTTTAGATACCGCACTGACAAATCTTCCAGCTCGTCGTCTATACGAAAAAAGTGGATTTCACTACATCGGACAGACAGATCTCCCTAAATTTGATCAAACAGGCAGTGATGAATGTGTATTCTATGAATACTTAATTAGATAAAAACAAGTGGGTACACGAATGTCCCCACTTGTTTTCGTTGATCAAAAAAACGATTGCGATGCTAGATAATATAACCTAATATTCCTATAAAGCTCCTACTACATGATGTGGTTGATACGGTTCTTCTAGATAGATCACGTCTTCTGGTGACAAGACCAAATCTAAGGCTGGTAATGCATCCGTTAAATGACGTTCCTTCGTCGCACCGATGATAAGAGACACTACTGTTTCTTTTTGTAATAGCCAAGCCAATGCGATCTGTGCACGAGTTACCTGATATTTTTTAGCTAATTGTGCCACACGCTCCACAATAATTTTATCTTGCTCTTGTGTGGTATCGTATTTTTGACGGGCCGTGTGATCCGTTAAAAACCGTTTTGTTGTCGCTTCCCAATCACGTGTTAGACGACCTGATGCTAATGGACTATACGGTGTAACAGCAATTCCTTGATCCTGACACAAAGGTAACATCTCGCGCTCTTCTTCACGATAGAGTAGATTCAAATGATCTTGCATCGAAATAAATTTCGTCCATCCATGTTTTTCAGCGACTGCCTGTGCTTTAGCGAATTGCCATGCGTACATCGCTGACGCTCTGATATAACGAACTTTCCCTGATTTGACAAGATCGTGTAGGGCTTCCATGGTCTCTTCGATTGGTGTATTGTAATCCCAGCGATGAATAATATAGAGATCCACATAGTCCATGTTTAAGCGTGTTAAACTTTGATCCAGTTGATAAAATAACGCTTTTCTTGATAAGCCCCCGCTATTTGGTCGATCTTTCATTTTCATATAGGCTTTTGTTGCCACCACGATTTCATCGCGATTTGCAAAATCATTTAACGCGCGCCCTACGATTTCTTCACTAGAACCATAAGAATAAATATTTGCCGTATCAAAAAAGTTGATTCCTAAATCCAAGGCTTTTTTGATCACAACTCGAATTTCTTCTTCGCCTAATGTCCATTCGTGAAATCCACTGGTAGGATCTCCAAATCCCATTGTGCCTAAACATAAACGGGATACCTCTAAACCTGAATTGCCAAATTTTACATAATCCATCGTAATCGCTCCTTTATTTTTTTAACTATCTAAACATTTAACTATCTAAACATTTAACTATCTAAACAACTTAACCCATTTAATACGCGCGGATACCCAATATATGGGATGAGATTGGCTAAAATGTGAATCAAGCCCTCTTTTGTTTGACCTAGACGGAAATTGGCTTGCACGTGCGCACGTACTTGACTTTCACATTCCCCTTGAGCCACCAAGAAACATAAGGTAATCGCTTCTCTTTGTTCAAGTGTTAATCCTGTTCGGGTATAAAAGTCACCAAAACAGTGTTCGACTAGCCATTTATTGATCAGTTGCGTTTCTTTTGCCCCTTGAGTAGCAAAATTACGCATACTCTCACCAAAAATATCCACTTGTGCCTGACTTCCTTTTTCAAAACGAGTCTTCATCGTAGTGGTTGACTGTCCTTCTAGCGGCAATGATTCTCCATTTTCGTGAATGATTTGATTCAACACTTTGAAGAAAGGCAATACACGTCCCATCCCTAAATAGGCAGAAGCTTGATACACTAATTCTTTTATTTCAATTGTGGTCACACCAAATTGAAAAGCGGCTTTCGCCATGACTTGAAATTCTTCGATTCCTTGGCAACCAATTAAACTAGCTAAAATCGCTAAAAAACGCGTATGATCCTCAACATCTGTTGCTTGGATAACCTCGTCAAAAGCAAAATTATCAAAACGTTCGACAAATTCCGGATCTGTCGTCAAAAAATTAGAAATATAATTTGGAAACATTTTTTCATGATACTGTTGTGCATATGGTGTAATACCCATTTACGATCACCCTTTCTTGACTTAAGTGTAGTTCATCTATTCATAGGCATCAATTCTAGTTTCGAATCATTTGGATAAGTGAAACTTATGCAAAAAAACAAGACAAAGCTTACTTATTCGCTTCGTCTTGTTTCGTATATTATGTAGAAATAATAGACAACATGATAGTTGCAAAAGGATCTACATAGGGATTTTGATTTTTTTTAGCCCAAAATGCACAATAATTACGTAAAATAGGCTGTTGGTTTTTCGTCAACTGGACACGTGTAATCCCTAAATCGGCTGTCCATTGATCATCGAAGGTTTCAATCGGTAAACACCCACGATTTCCAGTAACAATCAAGCGCGCTTCTTCTAAATTTTCAGCAAAGATAAAGGGATTATCAAACCCTAGAGTATCTCGATAAAAGGCTGCTTCGTGTTGTTGTTGCTTTTTTGACGTGATTAAAATACACGGAAGATGATGAATATCGTCTATCTCTAAACATGTTTCTTGACTCAATGGATTACGTTGAGCCAATTCCAGTTGGATCGGTAATTTAGCCAGCTCAAAATTCACGTATTCCTCTGAGAACATCCGTCGTTGATCACTTAACGCTAAATCGATCGTTTGATGCAGCAAATGATAATACAACTCTTCGTGCGTCCCTTTCAAAAGATGGATCGTCACTTCAGGATAGCTTTCAGAAAAATCAGCAATCACTTGATGTAACAGTGTACCGTTATAAGTGGGTAAATAGCCAATCGTCAGTTGCGGTCCACTATTTTGTCCAATTTCTTTCGTTCGCTGTGTGACTTCTTTCGTTCGCTGTGTGACTTCTTTCGTTCGCTGTGTGACTTCTTTCATTTGCGACAGGACTTGCTTGCTTTCCCGGTAAAAATACTCTCCAGCTAATGTTAAACTAAATTTACGATGTTCTCGTTTTAATAACACGACACCTAATTCTTTTTCAAGAGCACTGACCTGTTGCGAAATCGCAGATTGTGAGATGAACTCCTCTTCCGCTGCTTTCGTAAAACTGTTGTGTTCCACAACAGCAACAAAATACTGCATTTGTTTGAACAACATATTAAGAAACTCCTTACTTGATTCGTTCGATTACTGTAAATTCTTCACACAGTACGTCTAAGGTCTCGATTTCTACTGAAACGTTCCATTCAGTAAACACTTCACGCCAAAAACGAGCATGTTCTTTTTGCCAATAAACTAAACTACGATCACCTTCGCCTTCTTTATACGCGTGTTCTACACTGACTTGATTAAATGGCACTTGATACAATCGTGTCGTTTGCACGATTGCAACTGGTTGGTTTCGGCCATCTAATAGTATATCGTAACGATTAGGATCTACGATTGGGAGTGCTTCATTTTCTAATTCATATTCCAACACGGCACTCGCTGTTGCAGTTTTTTGACCATTTAGTACGAGTTTTGCTAGACTATCTGCCATCTCTGGCGTATTTCCAAATGACCATGTCGTACCGAATTTCGCTTCTTTTCGTTTGGGATGAGCAGTCAAAAACTGTTGCCATGCGGCTTCGATATTTTTTTGCATAAGTTTCTCCTTTGTTTATAACAAAAATCATTTCATTTTTCGAGAACTTCCTATACTCTAGTATAAACTATGGGTAAGGGAGATCGTAATGTTTATTTTTGTAGAAGAATTTATTGAAAAAAAGATTAAAATTGCAGAATATTTATATATCAAAAAAGGAAATCTCGACTTTGAAACATTTCAAAAAAAATATAGTATATCAAAATCAACATTCAAACGTTATCTACAAGAAAGCAACATGGAATACACTCACTATTACACGAATGGTAATCTTTATAATAACTACACTTTAACACGTATCATTCGAAAGCTTTTAGATCAGTCAGACCGCTTAGCTTTATGTAAAATGAGCAGATAATTAAACAAGAATTACAAAATCTTATTTGCTTTTTACAGCACACATTAAACAAGAATCAAAAACAATATCAACAAAAAGTTCAAATAATACTCGATACGTTATATCAAGAAGAAATCCTACCAGAAAAGCGTAAAGAACTTGCTTATTTGCTTTACAAATTCGCTTTTTATATTACGATTTTCCCTTATAAGTTCAGCGTGTTAAGTTTACGCCAAGAGTTTATGGTTGAAAAAATGTATGAAGATTATCCTACTCGAAAGCCACTTTTAGAAACGTTTATTTTACATTTGGAACAGTTGACGACTATTCCTTTGACGAAACGCAAACACAGTCTTATTCATTTTAACTTAGCAATGGATATTCTAACATTTGAACATTATAAACCTTTTTATTTAGGCGTCTATTCTACTCTTTGCAAACAACATCTTGAGTTTTTAACTGACCAAGTCCAATTTCTTAGTTCTTATTTTGAACATTCGTTTACAGTAATTCCTTTATCCAATGAACTAGATCATTTAAACTATAAGAAAAATATGATTATTTTGACCAATACAGCAATTGAAACTTGCGAAGTAGATCGCCAATATCTGATTAGTGATTTTTTAACACTGGAAGAATTTGGAGAGTTCGGAGTGTGGCTGCATAAAAAAACGAGCTATACTAGAAAATACTAAAAAAAATCCCCCAAGTCTACATTCAAGGGGGATCTTGTTGTGCAAGGGCAGTTGCACAAAGCGCTAGTCATCATAAGTTTACAATCGTTAGAGTTTGTTTCACTAGCTATACCTATAGTATATTTATCGACATTTTTTCCGTCAAAAGACTTGCTCTACTTGGTTTTTTGATTGACTTCAGCTTGATTTGCATAGGTAAATTTAGGTTGGGTTAGTTCAAATCGGAAATGCTCGCGGCTGACATAACCTACCGTTTCTTCACTATCGTATAAAGCCAATAAAAATTCAGCCATTTCTTCACTCGTATGATACGTCCCAAAGGCTTGATCATAATCATACGTTGCATCACTATTGGCTACTTTACCAAATTCTGTTTTCGTTGCCGCTGGTGCTAATACTTTTGCTTGCATCGGAGAATCTGCAGTTTTTAATTCATGAGCTAGACCTTCAGTAAATGCACTGACGAAAAATTTTGTGCCGCAATACGTAATGGCAGTAGGTACAATCGTATATCCACCTGCTGAAGACACGTTAATCAACTGTGTACCTGAAACATCTTGTTATTTTTGGACAAATAACAACGATAAAATCGTAACAGCTTCTACATTTAAGCGAATCATCTCCTGCGTGCGAAGTACATTTTGATCACGAAATGTGCTGTAATGTCCAAAACCTGCATTATTGATCCATGTTTCGAGTTCAAATTGTTCAAGACTTTTAAAAAACTTTATGCATTCATCTGGGACACTTAAATCTATAGATTTTACAACAATATCGAGACTTGGGTATTCTGCTAACAACTCTTCTTTTACGAGCATCAAAGCTTCTTGACGACGAGCAACTAAAATCAAATTTTTTTGTCTGGCAGCAAAAGCTTTCGCAGTCGCATGACCAATCCCGGTACTTACTCCAGTAATGACTGTATATTTTTTTGTCATCTTCTTACATCTCCTTTTAGTGAATAACTAAAGGATAAGACCTGGAGTGTACTCTAGGTCAAGTACATTTTTTTATTTGTTTTTTGCTACTTTGGTTTGTTCATGAAGCATATTTTGATAAATTGCTATTTTTGTATGCAAAAAATTAAGATGTTGCGTCAGTTCAGCTTGCTGCGCATTTAAATAGTCGGTCTGCTGATACAACAATTGTAAGCGCTGGGCAATCGTTTCATCTCCTTGATAACGTAAATGAGCATATTCTTTAATATCTGTTAAATGCATACCTGTTTGTTTCAAACGTTTGATAAAATTAATCCATGTAACATCTTACTCATCACATACGCGGTGATTTTTATGATCATGCTTTGGAACAATCAACCCTTCTTTTTCATAAAAACGTAACGTATCCATCGATAAGGCACTGACCTTTGAAAATTGTCCAATCGTGTATTCCATCTGTTCACTCCTCACTATACTTAATGTGAAACCTTATTTTTATGGTTCTCTATTGCGAATCGTCTTTTAAAAGACTAAATACTTTTGCTTTTTTAGCTTATTGAATAGTGTTCAAAAATTTATACAGTGATTACAAAAATACGATTTCTTTTCTTGGATACATCATTTACCTTTCATCTTAAAGATGCATTCTATCAAAGTACATTAGGTCTGTATCCTGATTTTGCTTAACGATAGATTTTTTTATTGGCTCTAGAAAGCTTGTTTTATCAAGATGCACGTAAAAAGTGCGGTACTTTTTTGTTAATTTATGCGAAAATAAGCTTAAATTATAAATGTGGTGAGGACCATGCATATTGGGAAAAATATAAAAAAATACCACAAGCAAAATCACATCACACAAGAAGAATTAGCGCAAAAATTAGCGCTCACGCGTCAATCGATTTCGAAATGGGAAAATGGTGAAACACTATCTAGTATTGATAATTTAATTGTACTCAGTAATCTGCTCGACGTTTCTCTAGACGAATTAATCACTGGTGAAGCCTATCTACATTTTCCATTTGAGTACGGCACAATCAAGCATCGCAAGACATTGTATACGTTTCTCTTTTCCCCAACTATTCTTGCCATTTTGACCGCATGGAATGCTTTTCTCGACTTTAGTCAAAATAGTACCTATTTGATCATGGCTTTATTTTTACAATTGTTGCTTTGTCTGTTATTTATCTATGTCTTTTCTTTAAAAAAGAGCCGATTGTATACGCATTGGACATTAACAAAAAAAGCAATCGTCGTCCCCATTTATAAACTTAATTCTTGGACAGAATTGTGGTTGCCGATCAAAGAATTGGTCCACCGTGAAACAAAAACAATTCCGATAACAGATATCGACCATATAAGACTTTCGATCGATCCATTCCCACTTGATCCTAACCTAGGAAAAAGTTTATACGGAGGCTATTTTGCACGCAATATCTCTGTCATGAGTGAACCTTTTTTCTAATCTTATCTACCAAACAAAATGAACAATACTCTCTAGATTTAAGTGGGTATTATTTTAAAGAAACTGCTGATCGAAAAATGCTCTATACGATTTTATTATTTTTGAAACGAAAACAAATCCCCATTCAAGATTCGCATCACTTAATTCCGACCATTAAGAAACGTGAATCGGTAATCGCTACTTTATATACTGACTATCGCAGCTAGCCTTTTTTATTTTGTTTTATACGTATAGACAAGAATAACCTCGCCATTCTCAGGATCAAACTGTTTCGTATTAACAAACCCTTTTCGTTCATAAAACACTAACGCAGCTTGATTTTTAGGATGGGTACTCAATATCACTTTGTCGATTTGCTGCTTCTTTTTTATCCATATAAGTAATTCATGTAAAAAATGATTTCCATATCCTTGGCCCTGAAACTGTTGATCGATCATTAAACGATCTAACCAGATATAATGATCTTCCTGATGATAGGCACCGACCATCGCAAATCCTATAATTTGGTTCTCTACTACTAACGCAAAAGGCTTCCAGTTAAATTGACTATCATATCTACTTTCTAACAAAGATATTGCGTTGGGCTCGATAAAAGGTTCTTGTTCTGGAGTAACCGATAACTGGATCACTTGACGTCAATTTTCTTGCGTTACAGGTAAAATATCCGACTTCATTTTGAGTCTCCTTGTAAGTCCTCTAGATGAATGGCTACTGAAGGAAAATGATCCCATTTTTCTAAATATTGATCAAAATCAACAGCGTAAATCATATAGAAGTGTTCGGGGTATTGTTGACTTAACGTTAGATAACGCGCTTTAACTTTTTCAGGATCTGGAGAAATAAAAATAACAGATGTAACACCAATTGATTCTTCATTTTCCAACAAAACTTCACCTTTTAATAGTGGATTCACATCACTAGGAGTTGCGAGTGCTTCTCTTGCCATTGGATTCATTTATCTTCACCTCTAAATTATGTTGGTATACTAATTATACGTGATTTTCAATCAAAAAAAGCAACTATTCTTATATTTCATTAGAATAGTTGCTTTTTAAACTTAAATTTTAGAATGTTTCATTAAACGATTAATATGCACAGCTAAGTAGACAACTTCTTCATTGGGAATCGTCTTACCATACATTTTTTGAATATACTCGTTTAATTTAACAGCGAGTTCCATTGCATGTGGGTACAACACAAGCATTTGGTGATACAGTTCATCATCAGTATCCTCGATCAACTGATCAGAGTAAAACCGTTCCACAAAAAATCGGATATGCGTAATAAATCGTGTGTAATGAATCGAAGTAGTCTCGATATCGAAATTGACCGAATATTTAACCATGTTTACTAAACTGCTAATCATCTTAGCATAACGAAAACTATCGGCACTCTCTGATTCAGATTGTGCATTAATTAAATGAAATGCGATGTTACTTGCTTCTTCTTTAGGTAAATCGACTTGAAACGCATCATTGATTTGAGTGATTGCTAAAAGACCGATTTCATATTCTTGGGGATAATAATTTTTAATTTCCCAATATAGTTTGTTTGCTACGATCTGTCCAGACTGTGCCCGCTCCACTGCAAAATGAATATGGTCTGTTAAGGTCAAATATAGGTTACTTGTTAAGGTCTTGTTCAATCTTTCTTGTGCCATTAAAATAATCTTTTTGGTTATATCAAAGTAAATAAAAGGAATTTCTTCAATCAGTTCTAGAATGTGGGCAATACGTTTATTTTCCGGTAAAAAAATTTGATCGACATGGCTTTCTTCAATGAGTTCCCCAGCTTTTTTCCCAAAGCCAATCCCTTTTCCTAAAACGACCATTTCACTACCTTCTTTATTTACCAAGACCACACTAGAATTCAACACCTTTTTTATACGTATCATCTTTGTCCCTCATCATTCATTAAAAATCGCAGCCCCATTGGTTTGAATTACATTTTGATACCAATAAAATGAATCTTTACGTAAACGATCATATGTACCATTTCCTTCATCATCTGCATCAACGTAGATAAATCCGTAACGTTTAGACATCTGAGAAGTTCCTGCACTGACTAAATCAATAGGGCCCCAACTTGTATACCCAATCAATTCTACTCCTTCATCAATGGCTTCTTTCATTTGTTTGAAATGTTCCTTAAAATAAGCAATCCGATAGGCATCATGAATAGCGCCGTCTTTAAGTACATCCACAGATCCCATTCCATTTTCGACAATCATCAAAGGTAACTGATAGCGATCGTATAAATCCAATAACGAAATCTTCAACCCTTTAGGATCGATTTTCCAGCCCCATTCAGTTGACTCTAAAAAGGGATTTTTCACACCTAAAACTGTATTTCCTGGAGTACGGTTAGCATTAGGATCATTTGATTCTGCCATTGACATATAATAACTAAAGGAAACAAAATCAACTGGATACGATTTTAAAATCTCTAGATCTTGTGACTCCATGTGAATCTCAATACCACGATTACGCAAATCAGCTAAAATTAATTTTGGATATTCTCCTTTGACTTGAACATCCGCATAGAAATTATTTTCTAAATTTTTCTTCAAGGTCAATTCTACATCGATCGGTGCGCAAGTTAATGGATATGTCATCAACTTGGTTACCATACATCCTACTTTTGCATTTGGACAGGTTTCATGGATAATTTTAGTCGCTAATGCACTTGCTACAAACTGATGATGTAGTGCTTGATAAATATCTTGTTCTAACTTTCCTGGTGCACAACGATCAGGAATAATCCCTGCAGTTGTAAAAGGATGACGATGAATACTATCAATTTCATTGAAGGTCAACCAATACGGCACGTAGTCTCCAAAATGCTCGACACAAGCTTTGGTAAAACGTACGAAATCATCCACCACGCGACGATCAACCCAACCGTTATAGTTAACGCTTAGCGCTACTGGCATTTCATAGTGAGATAAAGTCACAATCGGCTCGATGCCTAATCGTTTCATTTCTCGAAATACATTTAAATAAAAGTCGATTCCAGCTTGATTTGGGGTTTCTTCTTCACCTGTTGGAAATAAGCGCGTCCATGCAATGGATAAACGCAAGGTTTTAAATCCCATTTCCGAAAACAATGCAAGGTCTTCTTTGTAACGATGATAAAAATCGATTCCACGTCGCTTTGGATAAATACTATCGGTTGGATCTGCCATAGCTTGTGTGATTGTTTCAGTCGAAATGGTCATATGCGCTGCGTAGTCTTTATTGTCGACATTTGGTTTATACGTGGCCATATCGGCTACCGATAAACCTTTTCCAGCAACGTTAAACGCACCTTCTACTTGATTTGCTGCTACTGCTCCACCCCATAAAAATCCTTCTGGAAATTGTACATTTGTCATCTTTATCTGCTCCTCTTCCTAGTTATAAGCTACTTCTAAAACCGTATCTTGCTCTAAAACATGATCTTTTTCATGTAAAGTCTTCACTTGATAGTCAGCTGGATTGGTCACAAGAAAAATGACGGTTGGATCTAAACCAGCATCTAGGATCGTTTGACGATTGAAACGAATAAGCTCTTGACCTTTTGCAACTTGGTCTCCAACTTTTACAAGCGGTTCAAATCCTTCTCCTTCTAATTTTACCGTATCGATTCCAATATGGAAAAGCAATTCTGCACCATTTTGTAATTTCATTCCAATAGCGTGATGTGTATTAAAGACCATCGTGATTTCGCCTTCATAAGGAGCAACTAAACGATCTTCTTCAGGAACGATCCCGATGCCCTCACCTACCATTCCACTAGAAAATACTTCATCTTTAACTTCTGCTAACGGAATGACATGACCTAAAACTGGTGACGTTAAATCATTCGTAAATTGTTGCATTGACTCATCCACTGATTTTTGTTTTTTCTCTACTTTATCTTTAAATAATACCAATATGCTACCAAACGATACCACAAAAGAAATCACTAAAGTAACAAATGCCCAAGCTAGATTCATCGAGTTACTTTTATCAACGAACATCGTAATACTTGCTAGTCCTGGTCCAACAAGCGCAAATGCCTTTAACGCAAAAATTCCTGCAGCGATTCCCCCAATTAAACTAGAGAACATGACACCGTACAATACTTTTTTATGCAAAATCGTTACACCATATAGCGCTGGCTCTGTAATGCCAAATAATGCAGAGATTCCTGCTGAAATCGCAGTAGCACGCAATCCTTTATCTTTTGTTTTTAAACTAACGGCAAAACAAGCACCTGATTCTGAAATATTATGTGCTAAAGAAGCAGGTAGATATAACATCTCTGCGCCTAAGCTTCCCATTGTCGAAATCGTATAGGGAATCATTGCTTTGTGCATACCGGTGACGACCATAAATGGTAAAATCATGGCCAACAAACCAGTTGCCACCCAACCAAATTGGTTGTAGAACCATACAATCACTGCTGAAAAGGCTGTTCCGGCATTATATCCTAAAGGACCTAAGATCAAAAGTGCAACCGGTACCGTGATCAATAAACTCATCATTGGTACAAAGAAAATACGAATAGATTTGAATGAATATCTGGTAAATAATTTCTCCACTTGTGCATAAAATAAAACCGTCAAAATTGCTGGAAATACTTGTGAAGCATAAGCAATATTTTCTAAATTGAATGAGAATAAAACGGCACCATCTGCTAATAGTTTGGTCATGTCTGGTAACAATAATGCACCTACTGCAGACATGGCAACGAGTTGATTGACTTTCAATTTATTCGCGGTAGTCACTGCCACCAATTAAATTTAAGATCTGATAAGTTTGGCTTTGATCGCTCATCAAACCTAACATCGAAAGCAGTAATAAAAGTGATTTTAAAATCCCACCACCCGCAATTGCCGGTACTAGTGGTTGAAAGACAGATACTAGAAAATCAAGGAAAATTGCTCCTGGTTTACGCTTTGGCTGATTTGCTGTTGGTTGATGTTCTAAAGTTCCTAATAAAGGAACGACTTCATCGTAAACTTCAACAACTTCATTTCCAATAATCACTTGGCATTGTGCATTCATTTTTACCCCAATAACGCCATCGATTTTTTCTAATCCTGCGCGATCGACTTGACTATCATCTTGCAATGTGAAGCGTAATCGTGTCGAACAATGTTCTAAATGTGCGACATTTTCTTTACCACCGATTGCTGCGACAATTTCTTTAGCGGTTGCCTTGTAATCCATATCCTTTTTCTCCTTTTGTACAAAAAACAGGACCTCAAACAGCATCATAAAAGTGGCTCTATAATTTAATGGACTGATGAATTGAATTCAATTCATCAGTCCATTTGTCATTTTAGGTATTAAAAAACATACTCGCTTCCTGTATGATTAAATCACCACAAAATAAACAAACGAAAGGAG